>DALYHR010000143.1:0-5988 GCA_031970775.1 Burkholderiaceae bacterium
CCGGATTGACCTTGATCTGCAGCTTCATCACGTCGCCACAGGCCGGCGCGCCGACCATGCCGGTGCCGATGTCTTCGTCGCCCTTGTCGAAGGAGCCGACGTTGCGGGGGTTTTCGTAGTGGTCAACGACCTTGTTGCTGTATGCCATGGTGATTCTCCTGTGCGGCGTGCTTCAGCGCGGTGCGGTGTTCAGTGCGCCGCCCACTGGATGGTGCTGATGTCGATGCCGTCCTGGTACATCTCCCACAGGGGGGAGAGTTCGCGCAGGCGGGCGACCTGTTCCTTGAGCACCGAGATCGCGTAATCGACTTCGTCGGTCGTGGTGAAGCGGCCGATCGTCATGCGCAGCGAGGAGTGCGCCAACTCATCACTGCGGCCCAGGGCACGCAGCACATAAC
Organism: Burkholderiaceae bacterium; assembly: GCA_031970775.1. GTDB lineage: Bacteria > Pseudomonadota > Gammaproteobacteria > Burkholderiales > Burkholderiaceae_C > Sphaerotilus. Next base: position 399 of record DALYHR010000143.1, read on the forward strand.
TCGGCTCCAGGCTGGCCGAGGTGCAGGCCGAGCCCGACGACACCGCCAGACCCTTGACACCCATGATCAGTGACTCGCCCTCGACGTAGTTGAAGGAGATGTTGAGGTTGTGCGGTACTCGCCGTTCCAGATCGCCATTGATGAAGATCTGGTCGATGCCCGACAACCCCTGTAGCAGACGCTGCTGCAGCGCGCGGATGCGTTCGTTCTCGGTCGCCATCTCCTCGCGGGCGATGCGGAAGGCTTCGCCCATGCCGACGATCTGGTGGACCGGCAGCGTGCCTGAGCGCAGGCCGCGCTCGTGGCCGCCGCCGTGCATCTGCGCTTCGAGGCGCACGCGCGGCTTGCGGCGCACGTACAGCGCGCCGATGCCTTTTGGCCCATAGGACTTGTGCGAGGCCAGGCTCATCAGGTCGACCGGCAGGGTCTTGAGATCAATGTCGATCTTGCCGGTGGCCTGCGCCGCATCGACGTGTAGCAGCACGCCGCGCTCGCGGCACAGTGCTCCCAGCGTCGGGATGTCCTGAATCACGCCGATCTCGTTGTTGACCAGCATCACCGAGGCCAGGATCGTGTCGGGGCGCAGCGCCGCCTTGAAGGCGTCGAGGTTGAGCAGGCCGTCGGGCTGAACGTCGAGATAAGTGACCTCGAAGCCCTGACGCTCCAGCTCACGCATCGTGTCGAGCACGGCCTTGTGTTCGGTCTTGACCGTGATCAGGTGCTTGCCCTTGCCCTGATAGAAGTTCGCCGCGCCCTTGATGGCGAGGTTGTTCGATTCGGTGGCGCCGGAAGTCCAGACGATTTCGCGCGGGTCGGCGCCGATCAGGTCGGCCACCTGGGTGCGCGCCTTCTCAACGGCTTCCTCGGCTTCCCAGCCCCAGGCATGACTGCGCGACGCCGGGTTGCCGAAGTGCTCGCGCAACCAGGGAATCATGGCATCGACTACCCGCGGATCGCAGGGCGTGGTGGCCCCGTAGTCCAGGTAGATCGGGAAATGCGGCGTCATGGTGTCGTTTCTCCGGGGAATTACTTGTTGAACGAGTTGCCGAAGGCAAAGACCGAATTCGGGGCGGTGATCTTGATCGGCTTGACCACGGGTTGCGACGAGATCGCCCGCTTGATCGGGGCTTCCTCGACCGAGACGCCACGAGCCAGCTGATCGTCGACCAGGCTCTTGAGCGTGATCGAGCTGAGGTACTCCAGCATGCGGGCGTTCAGGCTGGCCCACAGATCGTGGGTCATGCAGCGGCCGCTGTCGTGGCCCATGCAGTTTTCCTCGCCGCCGCAGCCGGTGGCATCGATGCCCTCATCCACAGCCACGATGATGTCGGAGACGGTGATGTCCTCGGCCTTGCGACCGAGTGAGTAGCCGCCGCCGGGGCCGCGGGTGCTTTCGACCAGCTCGCTACGGCGCAGCTTGCCGAACAGTTGTTCCAGATACGACAGCGAGATCTGCTGACGGGAGCTGATGGCGGCCAGTGCAACAGGGCCGCCATGCTCGCGCAGCGCCAGATCGATCATCGCCGTGACGGCGAATCGCCCTTTGGTGGTCAGTCGCATGGCATGCTCTCCTTGAGTTCCACTCGAACCCGAGTGATTTACTCAATTATAAGCCAGCCACGATTTAGGCCGGTTCGGCGGGCTCCGGTCGTGCGCCCTGGAGAGCTTCGAGCAATCCGTCACAGGCTGACTCGATCAGATCGAGCACGCGCTCGAAGCCGGCCTCGCCACCGTAGTAAGGGTCGGGCACGACGCGGGGGCTGACGTCTTCCGGGGCGAAATCCATCAGCTTGCAGATGCGACTCTGCAGCGTTTCCGGGCAGCGTTCCTTGAGGTCCGCGAGGTTGTCCTCGTCCATCGCCAGGATGAGGTCGAAGCGCTCGAAGTCGAGATCGGAGACCTGGCGGGCTCGCAGCGGCATCAGGTCATAGCCACGTCGAGCCCCGTGAGCGATCGAGCGCTCGTCCGGGACGTGGCCGACGTGATAGGCCTGGGTGCCCGCCGAATCCACCTCAATAAAGTCGCGCAACCCCTTTTGGTCGATGCGCTGGCGCAGCACCGCCTCGGCGGTGGGCGAGCGGCAGATATTGCCCATGCACACCATCAGGATGCGCATTTTTTTCGGGTGAGAGTGTTCGGTGTGCTGCATGGCAAAACGATTACATGACCGGGACGGGCGGGGTCCTGTTCCCGGCTGGTTCAACGGGGTGCGGCGGCGCCAGCTGAGCCAGCAATCTGGCCGGCTGCACCAAAGACCTGTTCCTTCAGTTGCGCGAGCTGATCGCGGATGCGGGCGGCCTGTTCGAATTCGAGCCGGCGGGCATGTTCCAGCATCTGCTTTTCCAGCAGCCGCAGCCGCTTGCTGAGATCCTTTTCCGACAGTGTCTCCAGCTCGGCGTGAGACGGGGACCCCGTCTGTGGCAGGCGCGCAACGCCCGCGGCATCCTTGCCTTTTTCCTGGCCGTAGACGCCGTCGATCAGGTCGCGAACTTCCTTGCGAATACCGCGCGGCACGATGCCATGTTCGGCATTGAAGGCGATCTGGCGCTCGCGGCGGCGCTCGGTCTCGCCGATGGCGCGGCGCATCGAGTCGGTGATGCGATCGGCGTAGAGCAGGGCCACGCCGTTGACATTGCGCGCTGCGCGGCCGATGGTCTGAATCAGGCTGCGCTCGCTGCGCAGGAAGCCTTCCTTGTCGGCGTCGAGGATCGCCACCAGCGAGACCTCGGGAATATCCAGCCCTTCGCGCAGCAGGTTGATGCCGACCAGCACGTCGAAGGTGCCCAGGCGCAGATCGCGCAGGATCTCAACCCGCTCGACCGTGTCGATGTCGGAGTGCAGATAGCGCACCTTGACCCCGTTGCTTTCCAGATACTCGGTCAGCTGCTCGGCCATGCGCTTGGTCAGCGTGGTGATCAGCACGCGCTCCTGAGCCTTCACCCGCAGATGGATCTCCTGCAGCACATCGTCGACCTGATGCCGCGCGGGTCGCACCTCCACCACCGGATCGACCAGCCCGGTCGGGCGCACCAGTTGCTCGACCACCGCGTCAGCATGGGTGCCTTCGTAGGCTGACGGCGTGGCCGAGACGAACACCACCTGGCGCATCTTGCGTTCGAACTCCTCGAACTTGAGCGGCCGGTTGTCCATCGCCGAGGGCAGGCGAAAACCGTACTCGACCAGGGTCTGCTTGCGGGCGCGGTCGCCGTTGTACATGCCGCCGAACTGTCCGAGCGTGACGTGACTCTCGTCGACGAACATCAGCGCATCGGAGGGCAGGTAGTCGACCAGCGTCGGCGGCGGCTCACCCGGCTTGGCGCCGGAGAGGTGGCGCGAGTAGTTTTCGATGCCCTTGCAGTGGCCGACTTCCTGCAGCATCTCCAGGTCAAAGCGGGTGCGCTGCTCGATGCGCTGTGCTTCGACCAGCTTGTTGCCGGAGACGAACTCGGCCACCCGGGTGCGCAGCTCTTCCTTGATGCCGTCGATCGCTGCCAGCACCTGCTCGCGCGGCATCACGTAATGGCTGGCCGGATAGATGGTGAAGCGCGGAATCTTCTGGCGGATCTGGCCGGTCAGCGGGTCCAGCAGCGAGAGCGACTCGACCTCATCGTCAAACAGCTCGATGCGGATCGCCAGCTCGGAGTGCTCGGCCGGAAAGACGTCGATCGTGTCGCCGCGCACCCGGAAAGCACCGCGGGCGAAGTCGATCTCGTTGCGTGTGTATTGCATGCGCACCAGCTGCGCAATGATGTCGCGCTGACCAATGCGGTCACCCACCCGCACGATGAAGCGCATCTGCGTGTAGTCCTCCGGCTTGCCAATGCCGTAGATCGCGCTGACCGAGGCGACGATGACCGTATCGCGCCGCTCCAGCACGCTCTTGGTGGCTGACAGGCGCATCTGCTCGATGTGCTCGTTGATCGCGCTGTCCTTCTCGATGAACAGGTCGCGCTGCGGCACGTAGGCCTCGGGCTGGTAGTAGTCGTAGTAGCTGACGAAGTACTCGACGGCGTTCTTCGGAAAGAACTCGCGGAACTCGGCGTAGAGCTGCGCGGCCAGCGTCTTGTTGTGGGCAAAGACGATCGCCGGGCGGCCCATGCGGGCGATCACGTTGGCCATCGTGAAGGTCTTGCCAGAGCCGGTCACACCCAGCAGGGTCTGGCCGACCAGGCCCGCCTCCAGCCCCTCGGTCAGCAAGCGGATCGCCTCGGGCTGATCGCCGGCAGGCGGGTAAGGCTGGAACAGCTGGAAGGGTGAACCCTCGAACGAGACGAACTGTCCTTCGGCCATGCTGGAGCACTCCACCGCTAAAATTGCGCAAACCTCCGAGGGTACCGCAGCGGCTGGCTCACACTGTGACCCTGGCGCGCAGCGGATCCCCGTTTCCGCCCCTGAACACTTCCCCTGAACCCTCACCCGAGACCTTCATGTCACTGTTCACCGCTGTCGAACTGGCCCCCCGCGACCCGATCCTGGGTCTGAACGAGCAATTCAATGCCGATCCGAACCCCGCCAAGGTCAACCTCGGCGTCGGCGTGTACTACGACGACAACGGCAAGCTGCCGCTGCTCAAGTGCGTCGCTGCGGCTGAAAAGGCCCTGCTCGAAGCCCCGAAGGCCAAGGGCTACCTGCCGATCGACGGTATCGCCGCCTATGACAAGGCGGTCCAAGGTCTGGTGTTCGGTGCGACCAGCGACGCCGTCACCGGCGGCCGTGTCGCCACCGTGCAGGCTCTGGGCGGCACCGGCGGCCTGAAGATCGGCGCCGATTTCCTCAAGAAGGTCAACCCGAACGCCACGGTGCTGATCTCCGACCCGTCCTGGGAAAACCACCGCGCCCTGTTCACCAACGCCGGCTTCACCGTGGGCACCTATGCCTACTACGACGCTGAGAACCGTGGCGTGAACTTCGCCGGCATGCTCTCGTCGCTCAACGCTGCCGCTGCCGGCACCGTGATCGTGCTGCACGCCTGCTGCCACAACCCGACTGGCTACGACATCACGCCCGAGCAGTGGGCTGAAGTGATCGCGGTCATCAAGGCGCGCGGTCTGGTGCCCTTCCTCGACATGGCTTATCAGGGCTTTGGCGACGGCATTGCCGAAGACGGCCGCGTGGTCGAGCAATTCCTCGCCTCGGGCCTGGAGTTCTTCGTGTCGACCTCGTTCTCCAAGAGCTTCTCGCTCTACGGCGAGCGCGTCGGTGCCCTGTCGGTGGTTTGCACCAGCAAGGAAGAATGTGGCCGCGTGCTGTCGCAGCTGAAGATCGCGATCCGCACCAACTACTCCAACCCGCCGACCTTCGGCGCTCAGCTGGTCGCCAACGTGCTGACCACGCCGGAGCTGCGTGTCATGTGGGAAGAGGAACTGGCCGGCATGCGCGTGCGCATCAAGGCCATGCGCACCGCGCTGGTCGAGAAGCTGCAAGCCGCCGGCGTGACGCAGGATCTGTCCTTCATCACTCGCCAGAAGGGCATGTTCAGCTACTCCGGTCTGAACAAGGACCAGATGGTGCGTCTGCGCGGCGAGTTCGGCATCTACGGTGTGGACTCGGGCCGCATCTGCGTGGCCGCACTCAACAGCAAGAACATCGA
>DALYHR010000144.1:0-5955 GCA_031970775.1 Burkholderiaceae bacterium
CCGATCAGGCCATGTATGCCGTCAAACATTCGACGCGCAATGCCTGGAAACTCGCGGCTGACCCGACTCACTCAATCTGATATGGTCCGCACCCCCGAGCCCTTGGCCCCGATGCCCGACATGCGCACGTTTCATCTCACCGAACAGGATCTGATCCACGCCCAGCGCCTCCACGCGGTGCCCTCCCCGCGCACGCGCATGATCGTCTCGACGATCTTTGTGCTCGTGCTGGTCTACTACGCGCAGACTGACCAGATCACCAGCCCGGTGCTGATCGGCACGGTGCTGGGCCTGACGGTCTGGATCCTGCTGCAGTTTCTGGTCTTCATTCCGTCAGAAGCCCGCAAAGTCTGGGCATCGACCCCCAGCCTCAGGGAACAGCGTGCTTTTGAATGGAACGCCCAGCGGCTGAGCGTACGAGACCCGGCTGGCCTCCATGAACTGGCCTGGAGCCGGGTGCTGCTGATCAAGGACAGCCCATCGATGGTGCTGGTCTACGAATCGACCGCCCGCTTCCACGCCCTGCCGCGGCGCTGCTTCGACGGCGAAAGCGACTTTCTGGCCTTCAAGTCGGCGGCGGCGGGTCAGCAGCGCTGATCGACGCCCTGTCGACCAGTGCCAAAGTTACTTGCGCGCTGAATTCACCTCATCGAGCAAAACGGTCGCGATCCGCGCAGCCGGCTCAGCAGCCCGTTGCATCGGGGGCGGATTCCATCTGGCTTCCTCGAATCGACTGACACCGCTCTGCCCTCCGCGGCAGCGGCCGAGTCTGACGCTCAGCCGATTCGTTCTGCGTCCTGCAGGGCAGCGTTCACGGGTTGTGCCCCCAGGGGGTCTTTCAGAATCTGCGGATCGATGCCAACCAGAAAGCCTCGTCGCCCGCCATTGATGTAGATGCGCGCCAGCGTCAGGATGCTGTCCTCGACATACACCGGCATCGCTTTGCGCAACCCAAATGGCGAGGTCCCACCGACCTGATAACCGCTGTGGCGCTGTGCCACCTCCGGCTTGCAGGGCTCGACCTTCTTGGCCCCGATCTGTCGGGCCAAATTCTTGGTGCTGACCTGCGCGTCGCCATGCATCAGCACGATGAGCGGCTTGGCGTCCTGATCCTGCATCACCAGCGTTTTGACCACTTGATGTTCATCAACCCCAAGCTGTCGTGACGACTCGGCCGTGCCGCCGTGATCGACGTAGTCATAAGGGTGTTCGCTGAAGGCGACCCCGTGCTCTCGCAGCCACTGTGTGGCTGGGGTCTCACTGACATGGGCGGATTTTTTGGCCATTTCCGTGTTTCTAACTCATCTTAAAACCACTACTGCCTCACATTATCGAGGCAGCTGACCGGTTCAACCTGGGCGTGCCCTGGGTCTGTACTGAGCACCACAAGGTTGCCCGACCCCACAATAGATCCTGACTCGGCATTCCCCAATGGCAGATCAAGAACCCGGGCCGACAAATATCCACCGTACGTGAAGACGCAGAAGAAAGCCAACAGCTTTGCACCAGATGAGTGCACTAAGATCCGCCTGCTCGATAGCGCCGACTGGATTGCATCTCTGAGTCGAAGTCGGGCATGCTTCATTAAGCTTGAGATTAATTTTCAAGCCGGAAAAATCATTAATTTGGATCGAATACCTTGGATTCAACAATTAAGATTTCTCGCTCACTCACCGCGCGCTATATTATTGCATTGACATTGATAGCTGTGCTCACCACGTCCGCCTGGATAAGCCTGCACATGGTTATCTCAGAGCAAAAAAGCACAGCTGCCGTCGTCAACATTAGCGGCAGGCAGCGCATGCTCAGTCAGCGTATTGCCTTTTATTCTTCACTACTCATTCACACTGCAATCGACCAACGCCCGGCAATCAGGGAAAAACTTAAAGAATCCATCGACCTCATGCGAAAGTCCCACAATGGACTTATACATGGCGATCCAGATCTAGGTTTACCATCATCAATGTCGGGAAAAGTCAAGGCGATGTATTTTGAACCCCCACTCATGCTCCACGAGCAAGTGGAAACCTATTTAGACAACGCAAATAAATTAATCCAATCTTCCGACAAGGACCTGCAACACGGCAATACTTTTGCAAGCCACATATTCGAATCAGCCCCAAAAACCCTGGTATCCTCCCTTGATAAAGTGGTTTGGCAATATCAATTAGAAGGCGAGTCAGCCATCAAGTACTTTCAACTCGCAGAAACATCAGTTTGGCTGGCAACCCTATTACTGTTATTACTTGAAGCCAAGTATATATTCCACCCTTTTGTTTCTCATATTCGACATATCATCGAAAAACTTCAGGAGACACAGGGAAGATTACGCGAAGCAAATACAGAGCTTGAAGACAGAGTCCAACGACGCACCCATGATCTCGAACAACGCTCATTTGAACTTGCTGAGAGTGAGGAAAAATTTCGCCTGATCAGTGCATCCGCTCATGACGCCATTGTCATTATGGACCAATCAGGGTTGGTGCGTTACTGGAATGCCGCCGCTACTTCGATGTTTGGGTACCACGAGTCTGAAGTTATTGGCCGAGACATGCACGATTTGATCGCGCCGCCTCGATATCGTGAATCCATTCAATCTGGTCTTGCTCATTTTCGCCAGAGCGGCGGAACAGGGGTTGTTATAGGAAAGACAACTGAAACCATCGCCATCAGAAAAGATGGCCACGAATTTCCAATTGAACTTTCAGCCTCGACACTGAGCATCAAAGGCAATCTTCACTCACTTGGCATTATTCGTGACATATCAGAACGCAAGCGCATGGAAAATGTATTGCTTGAACTCGCGACAACCGACCCACTAACCGGCGCCCCCAATCGACGAAAATTTATTGAATTTGCAAATCTAGAACTGGAGCGGTTTACCAAATCAGGAATTCCGGCATCCATTATGATGGCCGACATCGATCACTTCAAAGCAATTAATGACAGATACAGCCACGCAACCGGCGACCAGGTTCTTCGGCACTTCACGTCTGTCGCAATTTCAGCATTGCGTCACGGCGATATGATTGGCCGCCTTGGGGGTGAGGAATTTGGAATCCTCTTGCCAAAAACAGATTCCACCCAAGCAATGCAAATAGCAGATCACCTCCGAAAAATAGTATCAAACACTCCACTAAATACTGAAGAGGGTGACATTTACATCACAGTAAGCATAGGCCTATATGAGTTTGAAGGCCCCAGTACAACCATTGAGACAGCCCTGGGGCATGCTGATGAAGCCCTCTATCGCGCCAAAAGAAACGGCCGAAATGCCGTTGAACTTTTCTCGATCAACCATCGATAGGCCACAGGCCACACACAAAGGCGAACGGTCAGTGTGATCCCTCCACACACCAACAACAAAAAAGCCATCCAACGCTTTCGCATCAGATGGCTTGATGGTGGAAGACACCCTCAGGAGGCGCCTTCAGGGGGTCAGGAAGATCAGTGGAACTGTTCTTCTTCGGTCGAGCCGGTCAGGGCCTTGACCGAGGACGAACCACCTTGGATCACGGTGGTGACGTCGTCGAAGTAGCCGGTGCCGACTTCCTGCTGGTGCGACACGAAGGTGTAGCCCTGTTCGCGCGCTGCGAATTCCGGCTCTTGCACCATTTCAACGTAGTGCTTCATGCCTTCGCCGCCAGCGTAGGCCTTGGCGAACTTGAAGGTGTTGTACCAGTTGACGTGGATGCCGGCCAGGGTGATGAACTGGTACTTGTAGCCCAGCGCGCTCAGCTCTTCCTGGAAGGAAGCGATCTGGCTGTCGTTGAGGTTCTTCTTCCAGTTGAACGACGGCGAGCAGTTGTACGACAGCAGCTTGCCCGGGCAGGCGGCCAGCACGGCTTGGGCGAATTCGCGGGCGAAGCCGATGTCGGGCACGCCGGTTTCGCACCAGACCAGGTCAGCGTAGGGTGCGTAGGCGACGCCACGGCTGATCGACTGCTCCAGACCGTTCTTGACGCGGAAGAAGCCTTCTTGCGTGCGCTCGCCGGTCAGGAAGGGCTTGTCGTTCTCGTCGTAGTCGCTGGTGATCAGGTTGGCAGCTTCAGCGTCGGTACGAGCCAGGATCAGGGTCGGCACGCCCATCACGTCAGCAGCGAAACGGGCCGAGATCAGCTTTTCGCAAGCTTCACGGGTGGGAACGAGCACCTTGCCACCCATGTGGCCGCACTTCTTGGCAGCGGCCAGTTGGTCTTCGAAGTGCACGCCTGCGGCACCAGCCGAGATCATGTTCTTCATCAGTTCGAAGGCGTTGAGAACGCCGCCGAAACCGGCTTCAGCGTCAGCGACGATCGGCAGGAAGTAGTCGATGAAGCCTGCGTCGCCCGGGTTGATACCACGGCTCCACTGGATTTCGTCAGCACGCTTGAAGGTGTTGTTGATGCGGCGAACCATGGTCGGCACCGAGTCGTAGGCGTACAGCGACTGGTCCGGGTACATGGTTTCCGAGGTGTTGCCGTCGGCGGCGACTTGCCAGCCCGACAGGTACACGGCTTCCAGGCCAGCCTTGGCCTGTTGCATGGCTTGACCGGCGGTGATGGCGCCGAAAGCGTTGACGTAGCCCTTCTTGGCGCCGCCGTTGACCTTGTCCCACAGCACCTTGGCGCCACGCTGGGCCAGGGTGTATTCGGGCTGCAGCGAGCCACGCAGACGCACGACGTCAGCAGCGGTGTAGCCGCGCTTGACGCCCTTCCAACGGGGGTTTTCAGCCCAGTCTTTTTCCAGGGCGGCGATTTGTTGTTCGCGGGTCAGGTTCGTCATGGGGATCTCCGGTAGAGGCTATGCGGGTAAACGACGATTGATGGCTGCAAGCTTAGCGCAGAACGTCACAGTCTGCAAACTTATATCTTATATAAGACATCAGGTTTGTCATCGACAAATCAAGCACTTGCGCACGTCATTTCGCAATGCAAAACGGTTTGCCGCGCAGCGCTGAAACAGATCAGTAGATGGCGATGATCCATTTTGCAGTGCAAAAATAATTTCATAATGCGGAAAGTCGAAAATCACTAGGCACAATAACAAAGGCCACCCGGAGGTGGCCTTTGGGGCAGTCGGGGACCGGATCAGTTGTTGGCCGGGGCGTTGCCAAACTTGAAGTCGGTACGCGCCTTGGTCTTCAGATCCTCGCGGAACTTGGACAGCTTTTGCTGCTGCATGCGCTGCTGCAGCTGCGCCTTGACTTCCTCAAGGGCCGGGAACTGCACGTCACGGATGTCCTCGAGCTGAATCACGTGCCAGCCAAACTGCGTCTTGACCGGCGTATCCGTGGTCTTGCCCTTCTCCAGCTTGCTCATGGCCTGAGCGAACTCGGGCACGTAGCTGCTCGGGGCCGACCAGTCGAGATCGCCGCCGTTCTGGGCCGAGCCAGCGTCCTTGGAGCTCTTCTTGGCGAGCTCAGCAAAGTTCGCACCGCCCTTGAGTTGGGCAATGATCGCCTTGGCTTCGTCTTCCTTCTCAACCAGGATGTGGCGGGCGTGATATTCCTTCTCGCCAGCCTGACCGCGCAGCTTGTCGTACTCGGCCTTGAGTTCGGCGTCGGTCACCGGGTTGGTCTTGTTGTAGTCCTCGAACAGCGCGCGGATCAGGATGTTCTGCTTCTGCAGATCAAGCTGCAGCTTGTAGTCCTCGGTGGTGTCGAGGTGGCGACGCTGCGCTTCCTGAACGAGGATCTCGCGGAACACCAACTCTTCCTTGACCTGACGCTCGAGGTCGGGCGTCTTGGGCTGGCCCTGCTTGGTGATCTGGGTGATCAACGCCTCGAAACGAGCCTTGGGAACTGCCTTGCCATTGACGACGGCAATGTTCTGCGCCTGGACTGCGACCGGGGCCAGAACCGCCAGGGCAACAGCAACAAGGGAAAGCTTCTTCATGATGACGATGTCAACCTTTAGGGAAGGACGCCCGCACCGACATGAAACTGCAGTCGGGCAACAAACAAAAACGACCCAT
>DALYHR010000145.1:0-5939 GCA_031970775.1 Burkholderiaceae bacterium
ACGGTGTGGACTCGGGCCGCATCTGCGTGGCCGCACTCAACAGCAAGAACATCGACGCCGTTGTGGCGGCGATCAAGGCTGTGATCTAAGTCTTCCGATTCCGGAGATAAAAAAAGGCCCGCTGATGCGGGCCTTTTTCATGGCGAACCGCGTTACCAGTCGCCGCCACCCCCATCGCTGCCGCCGGAGTCGCCGCCCCAGCTATCGCCCCCCGAGCCGAAGTCGATTTCGCGGCTGGCCAGATCGTTGGCCGCCACATCGGCATCGCTGGCGAAGAAGCCCGGGTCCGAGGACAAGGACGACGAGTTCGACGGGTGGGCGCCGCTGTTGCTCGGGTGATCAGGGTGATCCGGGTGCAGCATGCGGTCGATCGCCATGCCGGCCAGTACGCCACCGGCTACACCGCCCGCCACCGCCAGACCGGTGCGCAAGCCTGAGCCGGGAGCCGCCGCCGGGGCTCCGTAACCGGGGCCATAGCCGCCGACCGGAGCGCCGTTGCCGAAGCCTGCGAGGTTCCCACCCGCTACAGCCGGGTTTTGCGCGTAGGCTGGGCCGTAGCCCCCCAGGCCTGGTCCACCCACCGGCGCCATGCGGGCTTGCTGCACCTGTCGAGCCGAGGCCCAGCGCCAGGCACCAAAGGCCAGACCGGCCAGACCCAGCACCCAGACCCAGCCGGGCACGCCGCTGCTGCCTGAGTGGCTGCGCTCGGCGGCTGGCGCAGCCGGGCTCATCCGCGAAGGCTGCGGGGCCGTGACCGGCGCGGGCAGCGCTGCGGTCGGTGTGGCATTCGCCGAGGTGCCTGCTGATCCTCCGCCGGCCTTTTGCCGCTCCAGCATGTGTTGGAAGGCGCGGAACTTCTCGGGCGTCGTGAAAGCCAGGGTCGGATCGAGTCGGGCGGCCTCATCGGCTTCGCGGCGGGCGTCGTCGAACTTGCGGTTATGGGCCAGCACCTCGGCGTAGAGGTAATGGGCCCGGGCGCTCTTGGGCTTGGCCTCAAGCACCTCGCGCAGCATCACTTCGGCCTGGGCGTATCGGCCGGCGTGGACTTCGGCGGCCACGTCCTGCACGCTCGGCAGCGCCAGCGCAGCGGTGGCACTGACCACCAGCGTCAGAGCAGCCAGGGAATGTCGCAGGGCATGTTTCATGAGGAGAACCTCGCTTCCTTCTAGCGCCGGCATGGAGGGCCGGGCCCGGCCAAGGTGGGGGTGCTGGCCGCGGATTCAAGGTGGTCCCACCGACAGGAATCGAACCTGTATCTGGCGCTTAGGAGGCGCCCGTTCTATCCATTGAACTACGGCGGGAGGCGGAGCAGCGGGTGGATCACCCGGTTCAGGGTGAGGGCTGCTGGCGCGGAGGCGCGATTGTAAGGCCGGTCGAGGGCGCTGGCGCCGTCGGTGCCGGGGCGGGCGGCTCGGGTTCTGCAGGGGGCGGATCGGGACGCCAGCGCCAGGTCCAGATCAGATCAAGGGCGCGGTCCGTGCCGCTCTGGGCCCGCAGGGTGAAGCGCTGCGCGATGCGGTAGATCAGCTGCCAGGCGCCAGACGCCGCGTTGAGGTTGCGTTCGTAGCCGATGTACCAGCGCCGCGAGAGCTGCTTGCCCAGCGAGACCACGGTTTCGCGCACTTCCCCGTCCGATTGCCGCACCGAGAGCTGATCGACGCCAAGGCGCTGGATCAGCGAGGGGTTGTCGCCTTCGCCCGAGATCAGCGCATAGGCGGCGCGCTGCAGCAGGGCCAGATCGGTGCGGCCCAGACCGTCCGGGGCGCGGCCCAGAATCAGCCACGAGAGCTTGTCGGTGTCGTTGAGCGCCGGGTCGCTGAACAGGCGCACCCGCATGTTCTGCACCGTGCCGGTCACGGCCACGCCCACCCGCACTTCATCGATATCCGGCCGGGTCGCTTCGATATCCAGGGTCGGATTCGACGGCGGGCCGGTGAAGGTGATCAGTCCGCGGTCGATCGACAGCTTCTGGCCGTAGGAGTTGAAGGTGCCGTCCTCGGTGCTGATACGTCCGCTGATCGAGACTCGCCCGCCAGGGTTGCTCACCTGCAGCAGACCTGCCAGCCGCGTGTTGAGACCGCGCCCCTGCAGGAAGAAGGCCTCGCCCAGATCGAATCGCACATCCAGATCGCTGTTGCTCGGCGGTGCGGTCGAGGTTGGGGTTGAGGCTCGACTGACTTCGACCGGGCGCGACTCCTCGTCGAGCACGATGTCATCGCCCCGGCTCGGGGCGTCGCTCTGGCTGACGTCGATGCGCCCCTCGTCGGCGCGTAGCCGGCCCCGGACATGCTGCCCCCGATCGTCCAGCATCACACTGATCTCGCCGCTGGTGACCACACGACGGTCGATCCGCTGCAGCAGGGCGAAGCGGTCAGCCACCGCATTCAGCTGCAATTGAGGGTGAGCGCCGAGACGGGCTTCACCGGTGGCGCTGATCTGCCCGGTGCCGGCCTTGAGGGTGCAGGTGTTGATGCGAGCGGTGTCCCCCTGCAGGGTGGCGTGCAGCTCGGCATCGCGCCAGTCCACCCCTTGCAGCGCGTTCTGGATGCCGATCTGAGCGCCGCGCAGTTCGCCGCTGAGTTCCGGTGCGCTGAGCCGGCCGCTGAGTCGGGCTTGGGTGTCGAGGCGTCCGGACAGTCTCCAGCCCGGCGGCAACCAGCGACCCCAGTAGCCGAGCTGGGCTACATGCAGGTCGATCTGGCCGCGGACCGGGTCACTGCCGCGGGGCCAGACCCCGGCAGCGCGCAATTCCTGAGTGCCATCGAGCGAGCCCAGATTGCCGCCCGAGATGCGCTGCTCGAGCCGCCAGAGCCCCCGGTCGGCCGTCAGACTCAGGTTCAGATCCGACAGGCCCAGTGCTTGCGGGCCAACCAGGGCATCGGGGTCGAGCACCTGCAGATCGCCACCGGCGCGGCCGAGCTGGATGCGGGCGTACAGCCGGTCGGCTTGCAGACTCAGCTCGGCTTGGCCGGCCAGGGTCAGGTCGCCCCGCCAGCCAAAGCCCGGCTGCGCTCGGGCCAGCAGCGGGGCCAGGGCCAGAGGCTCGAGCCGGCCGCGCAGTTTCAGCTGAGGGCGATCGGGGTGCGCGGTCTCCAGACGAAGCTCGGCCTGATCGAGGGCCAGATAGGCCGCAGCCAGCTGCATCCGAGTAGGCTCGATGATGAAGGTGTGTTGACCCGAAGGGGCGGACTCAGGGTCAGCGCCCAGACGATGCCAGTGCACCGTGGTGGGTTCGAGTCGGACCCAATCCGGGCCGATCGCTTCCGGGTCGTTGCGCAGGGTCAGTTGGCTGATCTGGCCGGTCCAGTGGGCAAAGGGCTCGCCGCCCAGGGCGGTCCACTGGCCTTGCAGCTTGAGCTGGGTACGCAGTCGGTTGAAGGCCGGTCCGCTGCTGAGTGTTTGCCGTTGTTCTTCGGTCGCGGTCTCCAGCAGCCAGGCCGGGGGGCGGCCGGTGTCGGTGACGGTGGACAGCTCGACGGTGTGGCGCCGTAGCGTCCCGGTCGAGCTCAGCCGGGTGTCGAGCAGATGGCGAGGGCCCAGGTCGGCTCGTGCCCAGTTCAGATCCAGCTCGAACGGCTCATCCGGGTCGGACCCGAGGCGGATCTGCCCGGTGTACCCCTGAAGTTCGAGGCCCGGCTGCGCGTCAGTGCCATCGGCGTCGAGTAGCAGCCGGCTGGATTGCATCCGCCCCTGGCCGTGCACGTGCGGCCAGCGTCCATCGAGCTGCCAGGTCGACTGCAGATCCCCGCTGATGCGTGCCGGACTGCCTAGCAGGCCCAGCCAGGGTTGCAGCCCCTGCAGTTGCGGACTGTCGAGCTGAAGTTGCCAGTGATCCTGAAGCGGGTTGGTCTCGATGTGGCCGGAGACGGTGAGACGTGTGGGCCGGGCCGAGCCGCTGCCGGGGCCGATGTTGGCTTCAGCCTCGAGACGGACCGGAGCATGCGGAGCACCCGGCTCCAGCGCGGAGCCGGGATGTGTGGCGTTGATCCGGGCCGTCAGCATGAAGGGCAGACCGGCCAGCTGGCTGTCGTCGAGCTGGAGGTCGGCCTTCCCGGTCAGGTTCGACAGGAAGTCGTCGCGGGTCATCCGATCCGCGCCAGGGGCGGGCGTGATGCGGTGCAGATCGGTCTCAATGCGGCCGGACAGACGGGTCGGGCTGCTGCCCAGCTGGGCGCCCAGCCCGGGCCACCACACTCGGGGGTCGAAGTCACGCACCTGGGCATGCAGCCCCAGCAGGTGCTCGCGCCCCTGCCGGTCGTAGGTGCCCGTGGCCCGCAATTCGGTGGAGCCGGCGGTGGCGATCAGTTGTTCGACGTGCAGGTGCCGGGCCGACAGATGGCCGTCGAGGTTGATGCTGACAGCGGGTTGCTGCGGGGCATCGAGCCGCTGACCGGAGAGTTCGGTGTGCAGCGTCAGCACCGACTGATCCGAGCGCAGCGACGCGGCCTGCAGCGGCCAGGCCAGGGTGCTGCTCAGGGCCAGCGGGCCGCTGATCTCGAAGGCCGGGGCGCGGTGATCGATTTCGGCAGGGTGGATCTGATCGAGCTGGGTTTCCAGCCCAACGCTCAATCGCTGACCGTCCTGTCCCCAGGATCCGCGACCGCTGACACGGCCTGCCGGATGCTGTTCTGAGCCGAGCAGCAGGTTGAACTGTCGGATCGTGCCGGTCGACACGTCGTCGAAGTGGCTGGCCAGGTCGAGTTGCAGCTGTCGCACCGGCAGGGCAGCGGCATCGCTGCGCCCGGCCCGGGTGTTGAGGACGTCGGCCTTCACGCGCATCGCACCGTGCGGCGCAATCTCGGCCTCGACCCGGCCGGTCAGCGCGGTCGAAGGCAGTCCCGGGGTGACGGCGCTGAGCAGGGCGAGGTCGAAATTGCGAGCTTCCGCCGCCAGTCGGGGCAGCACCCCGATGCCGAACAAGGTCAGGTCGGCCTGGAGCTGAAGCGACTGATCGAGGGCTTGAAGATCGCCGTCAACCCGGAACGCCGCCAGTCGTCCGGTGGCCTGTGCCGTCAGCTTCCAGGGGGTGACCTGTTGCTGCTGCGGCAGCGTGGCCAACTGCGCACTCATCTGCAGCGCCAGCGGGGCGGAGCTATCGATCGAGGCTGTGGCGCCCTGCCATCCCATGTAGGCCCAGCGCCCCCCGAGCCGGTCGGCCCAGTGTCGGGCGCCGGCGCCGGCCTCAAGCACCAGCCGCGCCTGCAGATCTTCCAGCGGGGCCAGCGGGCCGGGCAGGTCGAGACGGGCCAGCGAAAGGTGGTCAACCTCCAGGGCCAGAGGCAGGATCAGTTGGGTGGGAGGATCGATCGCTGTCGAGGGGCCGGGCGCAGGTTCAGGTAGCCGAAGCCGGGCTGCGCTAAGCGATTCCAGCCGCAGCCGCGGGAAGCGGCCGAGCCTGAGCTGCAAGTCGGCGAAGACGGCCTCGATGCGTTCAAGTCGAATGCGCCGCCCGCCGGACAGTTCCCAGTCGAGCTCGTCGATGCTCAGTCGGCTGCCCAGGGCGCCGTGAATGCCGCGGATCTTCAGATCGGGCAACAGCACCTCGGCGGTATGCAGCAGGATCCGGGTCCCCAGCAGGGTGAAGGGCAGGGCCAGTGCCGCGGCCAGCAGCAGCCCGATCAAGCCGAACAGCATCCACGGCCAGCGAATGCGACGGTGCGAGCGCAGGCGAGCCGGCGCCGAGTCGGGAGATTCCGGAGTGGGGTGCTGGGGGTCAGGCTGTGTCATGACCCGGCTCAGAAGGTGATGCCGACGTTGAAGTGCAGACGCGCGCGCTGCGTCTCCTCGCCCCAGGCCAGATCGATCCGCAGTGGTCCGACCGGGCTGCGCCAACGCACCCCCAGGCCGTAGCCGTGGACCGGAACGTACTGCTGCCAGTTCAAGACGGCCTGCCCGGCGTCGTGGAAGATCACCCACCACCAGGCGGGCGTATTGCGGGT
>DALYHR010000146.1:0-5898 GCA_031970775.1 Burkholderiaceae bacterium
TGCCGCCGATCAGATGGATCGCTATGTGCGCTGGATGCGTCAGGGCTATCTGAGTCCGACCGGGGTCTGCTTCGATATCGGCATGACCGTGCGCACCGCGTTGCGGGACTACGAGCTGACCGGCAACCCGTTTGCCGGTCGCGACGACCCGCGCACCGCCGGCAACGGCGGGTTGATGCGGCTATGCCCGGTGGTGATGTTCTTTCAGGCCGACCCGACGCAGGCCGAGCACTTTGCGGTCGAGTCGACCCGCACCACCCACGCCGCGCCCGAAGCGCTGGATTGCAGCCGGCTGATGGCCCGGGTGCTGTGCCGGGCGCTTGGCGGCCTCAGCAAGAAAGAGGTCCTGGCACCGTCGAGCGACGGAATCGCTTCGCCCAAGGTGGCCGAAATCGCCCGGGGCGCTTATCTCGACAAGAGCCGCGCCCAGATCGCCGGCACCGGCTACGCCGTGGCCTCGCTCGAAGCTGCGCTTTGGTGCTTTCACACCACCGACAGCTTCAAGGATGCCGTTCTAGCGGCCGCCAATCTCGGCGACGATGCCGACACCACGGCCGCCATCGTCGGCCAGATCGCCGGCGCCTACTACGGCCTCGACGCCATTCCCGAGTCCTGGCGAGACCGGCTCCACCAGGGAACGGAAATCGCGGCGCTGGGGCGGCGCCTGGGGGCCGGATCCGCTCATGGCCCGTCTGCCGCGCCGCCGGCGTGACGCGCATGAGGTGGGGCTGAGCCCGGAGTCGAGTCGACTTCCTCCCCCAGCAACTCCCAGATCAATGCCCGCAACCAACGGTGGCCGCGGTCGTTGTGGACGCGTTCATGCCAGTGCTGGCGTACGGCGTAGCTCGGAAGCTCGAAAGGCACCGGCAGCAGGCGGAAGTCGCCGCGACCGCGCAGCACATCGGCCAGGCGCGACGGGATCGTCAGCAGCAGCTCGGTGTGCTCAGCCACAAAGGCCGCAGCCAGAAAGCTGGGGATCTCCACCGCGATGCGCCGCACGATGCCCTGGCGGGCGATCTCGCGCTCGACGATCAGCGGGGCAGAGCCCGAGGAGCGGATCACTGCGTGCTCCTCGGCCTCGAACTGCTGGCGGGTCAGCGACTCGCCGCGCAGCCGCGGATGCCTTGAGCCAACCATGCAGACAAAGGTCTGCCGGAAGAGCAACTGCTGATAAAAGCCGCTATCGAGCTGCGGCATATAGCCCAGGGCCAGATCGGCCTCGCCGCCTTCGAGCATTGCACCGGTGCGTTCGGACAGCGGCAGGATGGCGATACGCACTCCCGGGGCGCGCTGGCGCAGTTGCTCCCACAGCCGTGGCATCAGCACCAGCTGGCTGATGTCGGTCATGCACAGCCGAAAGGTGCGCTGCGAGCTGGCCGGATCGAAGCTGTCGCGCTGCCCCAGCACCTGCTCGACTGAATCGAGCACTGTCCGGATCGGCCCGGCCAGGTCCTGGGCACGGGGTGTCGGCTCCATGCCCGAAGGCGTACGCACAAA
Source organism: Burkholderiaceae bacterium (assembly GCA_031970775.1). Lineage (GTDB taxonomy): Bacteria > Pseudomonadota > Gammaproteobacteria > Burkholderiales > Burkholderiaceae_C > Sphaerotilus. The sequence goes on from DALYHR010000146.1 coordinate 1,498, forward strand.
CAGCGGGTCGTCGAACTGCTGTCGCAGCCGCGCCAGTGCCACGCTGACTGCCGGCTGGCCCATGTCGAGTGCTTCGGCTGCCTTGGAGACGCTGCGCAGGGTGTGAACCCGGTCAAAAACCGCCAGCAGGCGCAGATCGAGGGAGGTGTTCATTCGGCAATCTTCGCAAAACTGCAAGGCTCTATTCAAAAAGTCGAATACAGCTCATGCGCCCGACGCCATGGGCACGGGTAGGGCGGCTGACTAGGATCGCGCCAGTGCTTTCAGGAGAACGCCATGCAGCCCACCCTGCCTGAATTGGGCCGGCTCGAAGACTTGCCCGCCGACTACCGCGCCGCCCTGGCCGAGCGCAACCTGGTGCCGCTGTGGCCCAGCCTGCGCGATGTGCTGCCGCCCGGTCGGCCGGCGCGGCGCACCCGCGCTACCTGCTGGCCCTACCGCGATCTGCGCCCGCTCTTGCTGCAGGCCGGCGAGCTGACCCCGATCGAGAAGGCCGAGCGCCGCGTGCTGGTGCTGGCCAACCCCGGCCACGGGCTGGAGAAGATGCAGGCCAGCTCGACTATCTACCTGGGCATGCAGTTGCTGCTGCCGGGCGAATGGGCCCCCTCGCATCGCCACACCCCCAACGCCGTGCGCATGATCGTCGAGGGTCGGGGGGCCTACACCACCGTGGACGGCGAAAAGTGCCCGATGGAGCGCGGCGACCTGATCCTGACCCCGACCGGGTTGTGGCATGAGCACGGGCACGATGGCGACGAGCCGGTGGTCTGGCTCGACGTGCTCGACCTGCCGCTGATCTATTACACCGAGACCTCCTATGTCAGCGAAGGCCGGGCGCAGCCGGTGACGGCCGAGGGCACCGAGCGCGGCTATGCCCGAGGCGGCGTGGTGCCGGCGCCGATGTTCAGCCGCAGCACCCGCGCCTCAGCGATGCTGCGCTACCCGTGGGCCGAGGTGAAACGCACCCTGATGGCGATGGCCGAGGCCAATCCGGCGTCCGAAGCGCTGCAGGTGGCCTATGTCAATCCCGAGACCGGCGCGGACTGCCAGAGCATCCTGGGCTATTCGGCACTGATGCTGCGGCCGGGCCAGCGGCTGAAGCTGCCGACCCGCTCGACCGCGATGGTCTTTCATCCGATCGAGGGGCAGGCCGAAGTCAGCACCGTGCTCGATGTCGATGCCCCGGTCACCCGCTTCGCGCTGGATGCTGCGGATACCTGCTGCATTCCTGGCTATGTGCCGATCGAGCTCAACAATCGCTCGGCCACCGAGCCGGCGTTCCTGTTCATCGCCGACGATGCGCCGCTGCAGCGCAAGCTCGGCGTCTATGAGGTGCGCGGCTGAGCGCTGCCCGCCCTGTTTCCGATTTACGACGAGATGTCCCCGATGAGCACGATTTCCTCCCCCACCCACGACGCCTACGTCTTCGCGCCGCCCGCAGCACCCTCGCTGCCGGTGGTGGGCCTTGCGCAGCGCTTTGCGGTGCGGCGCATTTTCTGCGTCGGTCGCAACTATCACGCCCACGCCATCGAGATGGGCCGGCCGGTCGACAAGGCCAGCGGCCGGCCGTTCTACTTCACCAAGTCGGCCAGCGTGCTGGTCGAAGCCGGGGCCGGGCAGGGCGCGACCGTCCCCTACCCACCCGGCACCAGCAACTACCACTATGAGCTGGAGCTGGTGGTGGCGATCGGGGCCAGCGGCTTCCGGCTGGCCGAAGCCGATGCCGCGCGCATGGTCTGGGGCTACGCGGTCGGGCTGGATATGACGCGGCGCGATCTGCAGCTGGTCGCCCGCGACCAGGGACGCCCCTGGGATTTGGGCAAGGATTTTGAGCAATCGGCGGTGTGCAGCCCGATCGTGCCGGTCGGCGACCGCGGTGTGCTCGGGCGCGGAGCGATCCGGCTGGAGGTCAACGGCCAGACCCGCCAGAGCGCGGACCTGTCGCAGCTGATCTGGTCGATTCCCGAGCTGCTGGCCGATCTGTCGCAGTTCTATCACCTGGAGCCGGGCGATCTGATCTACACCGGTACTCCCGAAGGGGTCGGCGCAGTGCTCAGCGGCGACCGACTTCTTGGGCAGATCGAATCGGTCGGCTCGGTCGAACTGACCATCGGGCCGGCGGCCTGAGCACAGGCCTCGGCCAGACAAGGAGAGCGTGATGAATCTCGACGTTGATAACGCAGTGCGCGGGGGGCCGGCGCAGCAGGCACCCGTGCTGGTCGCGGGCGGGGGCATCGGCGGGCTGGCCGCTGCGCTGGCGCTGGTGCGACAGGGCCTGCGGGTGATCGTGCTGGAGCAGTCGGCCCACATCGGCGAGATCGGTGCCGGCATTCAGCTCGGCCCCAACGCCTTTCATGCCTTCGATGCCCTGGGTGTGGGTGAGAAGGCGCGCGGCCGCGCCGTCTACACCGACTACATGGTGATGCACGACGCGCTGGACGAATATCAGGTCGGGTGGATTCCGACCGGCGAGGCTTTTCGCCAGCGCTTCGGCAACCCCTATGCGGTCATCCACCGGGTCGACGTGCATGACTCACTGCTCGAAGGGGCCCAGGAAACCGGGCAGGTCGAGTTCCATACCTCCTCCAGGGTCGAACGGGTCGAGCCCAACGACGACGGCGTGACGGTGATCTGTACCGACGGGCGACGCTTTGACGGACAGGCGCTGATCGGGGCCGACGGGGTGCGCTCGGTGGTGCGGGCCCAGTACGTCGGCGACCCGCATCGCGTCACCGGCCACGTGGTCTACCGGGCCGTGGTCGACCGCAAGGATTTCCCTGAAAACCTGCAGTGGAACGCCGCCAGTATCTGGGTCGGTCCGAACTGTCATCTGGTCCATTACCCGCTGCGCGGTGGCGAGCAGTACAACGTGGTTGTCACCTTCCACAGCCGTCAGGCCGAAGAGTGGGGCGTGACCGAGGGCAGCAAGGATGAGGTGCAGAGCTACTTTCAGGGGATCTGTCCGAAGGCCCGCCAGCTGATCGATCTGCCCAAGTCCTGGAAGCGCTGGGCCACTGCCGACCGCGAGCCGATCGGCACCTGGAGCTTCGGCCGCGTCACGCTGCTGGGCGACGCGGCCCACCCGACCACGCAGTACATGGCGCAGGGGGCATGCATGGCGCTGGAGGATGCCGTCACGCTGGGTGAGGCGCTGCGGGTGACGCGCGGCGGTGGCGTGCCGTCCGGCCCGATCGACTGGACTGCGGCGCTCGATCTGTACCAGCGTGCCCGGGTGGCGCGCACCGCACGCATCGTGCTTTCGAGTCGCGAGATGGGTCGCATCTATCACGCCAAGGGGGTGGAGCGGCTGGTGCGCAACGATCTCTGGCGCGGCCGCAGCCCCGAACGCTTCTACGATGCGATGGAATGGCTCTACGGCTGGAAGGTCGGCAACTGTCTGGATGCCGCCGCCCGCTGAAGGCCCGGATCAACGCCCTGAACCAAGGATTGGCCCCGTGAAGCTCTACAACTTCTTTCGCAGTGGCACCTCGTACCGGCTGCGCATTGCGCTCAACCTCAAGGGGCTCAGCCCCGAGTACGTGCCGGTCGATCTGCGCACCGAGCAGCATCTGGGTGCCGAGTACCGAGCGCTGAATCCGCAGGGGCTGGTCCCGACCCTGGTCACCGACGACGCACAGGTGCTGATCCAGTCTCCGGCGATTCTGGAATGGCTGGAGGAGCGCTACCCTGAGCCCGCACTGCTGCCGGCCGATGCGGCCGGGCGGGCCCGGGTACGCGCGATGGCGGCGCTGGTGGGCTGCGATATTCACCCGATCAACAACCGCCGCATTCTCGAATATCTGCGCCATCAATTCGGCTGCGACGAGGCTGCCATCAACGCCTGGTGCAGTACCTGGATCAGCGCCGGCTTTGACGCGCTCGAAGCACTGCTGGCCGCTGACCCTGGGCGCGGCGCCTTCTGCTTTGGCAATGCGCCGACGCTGGCCGATGTCTACCTTGTGCCGCAGATCGACAGCGCACGGCGCTTCAAGGTCGACCTGTCGCGCTGGCCCCGCCTGCTCGCCGTCGACGAGGCCTGCCGGGCCCTGGACGCCTTCGAGCGTGCCGCACCGGGCTGTCAACCCGATGCGGCCTGAGGGGCTCGGCCGGCTCAGGCGATCCTGACGTACTCGTAGTCGACCGGCTGCTGGTTGATGCCCATGCGAGGCGGGGCGATCCAGCTGGCGTATTGGCCGGCTTCGTGGTTGGGCTGCATCAGGCTGTTGATGAATGCCATGTCGGCCTCGTTGGGCAGCCATTCACCCTTGGCGGCTTCCCAGGCTTCGGCGCTCAGCAGTTCGCCGCTCGGGCTGATCCTGTGGCCGCCGAATTCACCAATGCGGCGATTGAAGCCCTTGTGCGGCTGGCTGAGACGGAAGTTGATGCCGGCCTTCTCGATGA
>DALYHR010000147.1:0-5876 GCA_031970775.1 Burkholderiaceae bacterium
TCGGTGACGCAGACTGACGGCGCAGGGCAGACCAGCGCTGCCACACCGCTGATCTTCACGCTCGATCCGACCATCACCGCTCCGGTGCTGACGATGACAGCCGATACCGGGCCGTCAGCCAGCGACGGCATCACGTCGAGCGCGCAGTTCACTGTCTCAGGCCTGAAAGCCAACGCCACGCTCGACTGGAGCGTCGACGGTCTGAACTGGACGTCGCTGCTGACCTCTACGCCGCAATTCACCCTGGCTCTGGATGGCAGCTATACCGTGCAGGTGCGCCAGACCGATATCGCTGGCCATCAGGCAGTGACGACCCAGACGGTGGTGCGCGATACCGTGGTGACGGCGACGACGCCGGTGCTGGTGTTGGATACCGGCAGCTCGAATCTGGACGGCCTCACCCGCGACAGCCCCTTCCGCATCAGCGGACTCGACCCGAACGTCGACCAGATCGGCTACAGCTTTACGCCAGTGATCGCTGGTGTGACCCAGGCCCCTGTGTGGACGCTGCTCGGCGGAGCGGCTGGTGCACTGGTGCGCCAGCCCGACGGCAGCGTTCTGCTGCCCGGCCTGCCGCAGAACGGCAGCCGTGATGGCAGCTATGTGCTGCAGGTCTACCAGACCGACTGGGCAGGCAACAGCTCGATCAACACGCCCGACAGCAGCGCGACCTTTACGCTGGATTCGCTGCTGCCGGTGGCGCCGACGGTGGCGCTGCTCAACGACACCGGCAGCTCTGCTGTGGACGGCGTGACCACCGATCTCAGCCTGAGCATCACCGGGCAGGAGCCCGGCGCAGCGCTGGAGTCCCGCTATACCGCCCCGGGGGCAACGTCGACAGCCTGGACAGCGGTGGCGGCGGGCACCGTGCCGACGATTCCGGCCGGGCTGGGCGAGGGGCTCTATCACGTCGAGGTCCGTCAGACCGACGCGGCGGGCAATGTCTCCGCGGTGGGGCAGCTCGACGCCCGGCTGAGCACCGCCATCAATGCGCCGCAATTGACCCTGATTGCCGACACGGCCGCAGCAGCCAATGCGGCGGGTACGGCGACCGACCGCATCACCTCCAGCGCGGTGGTGGGCGTGACCCTGAGCGATCCGCAGGCCAACGCCTTGAGCTGGACCTGGACACCGCTGGATGCCGTCACCGGGCTGCCGGTGGCCGGCGCCGTGGTGCAGCCCGGTAGCCTGAATCTGCCGACCGGCAGCTGGCCGCAGCTGACGCTGAGTGCGCCGACCGTCAATGGTCGCTACCAGCTCGATGTGACGCAGACCGATCTCTCCGGTGCCACCGTAGCGGCGCCCGCGCTTCAGCTCACCCTGGACACCCAGGCCCTGGTGCCGGTGATCACGGCGCTCAGCGATACCGGCAGCTCCGCCACCGACGGCGTGACCTCGCTGCGCAATCTGCGCATCAATAATCTGGAAGCCGGTGCCGCCGCCACCTGGACCATCGCCGCACCTAATGGCTCCAGCCTCAGCGGTGCGCTGACGGTCGATGCGACCGGGCAGATGCTCAACAGCCCGATCACGCTGGATGGCATCTACGCCGTGACGGTGACGCAGACCGACCTGGCCGGCAACACCGCCACCTCCGCGCCGTTCCGCCTCGCGCTCGACACGGTGGCCCCGGCGGCACCAACCTCGTCGCTGTTCAGCGATACCGGTGCTTCGGCCACCGACCGGCTCAGCCGCGATGGTTCGGTGCTGGTTGGCAGCCTGGAAGCGGGCATCGACACGGTCGACTACGCCCTTCAGGCGACCGATGCCGCCGGTGTGGCGCTGGTTGGACAGGCGCCGGTAACCGGTCATCTGGCTGTGGGACACCGCAGCAATGTGCTGGTGCCTTCGCCGCAGTCGCTCGGTCTGGCCGATGGCTTCTACGCCATCAGCGTCACCCAGACCGATCTGGCCGGCAACGTTTCGCCGGCTGCGCCGGCTGTGATGGTTCAGCTCGACCGCACCCTGCTGGCTGCCACCTTGGGCCTGGCCCAGGACAGCGGGGTGACCGGGGATTGGGTCAGCAATTCCCTCGCTCAGTTGGATTTGAGCGGTCTGGAGGCCGGCTCCAGCACGGCCTGGACGCTGGTCGATCCAGCCAACCCGGGATTGGTGCTGCAGCAAGGGGCCTTGACTCCTTCGGCCACCGGTACGGCCAGCATCGCCACGACGATCGCCACCGACGGCAGCTACCGACTGAACCTCATCACCACCGATGCCGCCGGCAATGTGCTGGCCCAAAGCCAGACGATCAGCCGTGACACCACGGTTGCCGCGCCGACAGCCGCTCTGGTTGCCGATTCCGGCGTCTCGGCTGTCGATCACCTCACCGATCAGCCTGCGGTGCGTCTGGGGGCATTGGCACCTGATGCGGCCTCGGTGTGGACGCGCTGGGTGCCGGCTGGCACGACGGCGGGTGCTGCGGGGGCCTTCACTCAGGTCGATCTGGTGGCCAACCCCACCGCGTTGATCCCCGGGCCGGCCACCGATGGCACCCAGGACGGCGCCTGGACGCTGGAGACCTACCAGATCGATCGGGCTGGCAACACCTCGGCCACAACGACCTTGAGCCTGCAACTCGATACGCAGGCGGCCACTGTGACGCAGCCGCTGATCTTGGTGACCGACACGGCCCCCACGGGCGGCCCGAACTTCCTGGCCCTGCAGCACGATGATCTGACGGCCAACCCAGCGCTCACCCTGGGCTTTAGCGATGCGGCGATCGATCACGTCGAAGCCCTGGTCACGATCAACGGGGTAGCACAGCCGCTCATGACGATCACGCCACAGGCTGGGGCCAGCAACGTGCAGATTCCGGTCAGCGGTCCGGACGGCACGGTGTCGGTCTCTGCCACGCTGATTGACAAGGCGGGCCACAGCACGGCTGTGCCCGCTCTGGGCTACATCCTAGACAGCACCGCGCCGGTGGTGCAGGGGGTGGGCCTGGTTGCCGATACTGCGGCTGATCCGACGCAGGGGTCGCTGGTGGCGGTCACCAACACCGACGGGTTGACCTCGGACGGCCGGGTGGTGTTGTCCTACACCGAATCGCATCTCGATCACGTGCTCTATCACTACAGCCTGACCGATTCGACCGGGCAGCAGTATCTGGGCAGTGATCAGTGGCTAAGCCCCGCTCTTGGCGGCGCCAGCTTGACGCTGCCCGTGCCGCAGCTGGCCGACTTCCCGGCGGGCCTGAGCACGACCGATGGGCAGCTGACGCTCTCAGCCACCCTGGTCGATCAGGCGGGCAATCAGGTCGTCGTCAACCCGTGGAGCTTCACGCTCGACACCACCGCCCCGGCAGCGCTTTCGACGTCATTGCTGATAGCGCAGGCGCAGACCCCGGTCGCTCTGGGGGTCAGCTGTGTGGAGGCGAACTTCGATCACTACGACTACAGCTTTGCCTACACCGATGCCACCTTGGGCAGCACGAGCAGCTCGGGGGTCTATCAGGCTGTTGCGTTGAGCGCCGCGGTGGACAACGCCACCACTCTGATCCTGCCGACCGCGACCGATTTCGGTCTGCAGGCCGGGGCGACCCTGCACGGCAGTCTGACCGTGTCGATTACGGCGGTGGATCAGGCCGGCAACCGGCTCAGCTCGGGGCAGCTGGCTTATACCTTCGACAGCATGACCGGCTTCGGCCCCTGATCAGGCATTTTGGGCAGAAGGCGCTGGTCCGGTCGGACCACGCTGGCGAGCAGGGCTTCTGCCCGGTCGGCATCGACCGGGCGGTCCTCGCCGTCCTGCAGCGGCTGATCGAAGTCGTTCCAGCCCCGCACGCCAGTCTTGAGCGAAGCCACCCGGCTAAAGCCCATCTGCTGCATCACCTGAGCCGCTAGCAGCGAGCGGTTGCCGGAGCGGCAGATCACGATGATTTCGCGGTCCCGGCCGTCAGCGAGCTCGGGCACGGTTTCGGCGTAGTCCCAGTCGCAGGCCTGCTCCAGCACACCGCGCGGCACATGGATCGAGCCGGGGATATGGGCCGCCTCGAATTCGGCCGGCTCACGCACATCAAGCAGGATCGGCGCGGGCCGATCCGACTGTGCCAGTCGCTCCTTCAGGGTCCAGGGCATCACTTCGGGCACCACGGCTGCGGCTTCGCGCAGCAAGTCGGCAAATCGTTTCATGCGGGGGTCTCCATCGGTCTGGAGGAATTATCCCCAGCACCTCTGGGGGATGAAATTACTTCATCGGGTAGCCCAGAAAGATTCGTTTGTCTCCGTTCGACTTCGCGCCGAGCATCGGCCCGTTCAAAGACACCATGGCCCAAGATCGGCCAGACCGGAGACACACGATGACGTGGCAACAAATCTATGACCCGCTGGGCAATATGGCCCTGTCCACTTTGCTGGCGGCTGTGCCGGTGGTGGTGATGCTGGTGGGCCTGGGCTTCATGCACCTCAAGGCCCATATCGCAGCCGGGGCCGGCTTGGTGGCGGCGCTGGCCATCGCCGTCCTTGTCTACGGCATGCCCATGGGCATGGCGGGCAACGCCGCGCTGCTCGGCGGGCTGACCGGCCTGCTGCCGATCGGCTGGATCGTGCTCAACATCATCTTTTTGCACCAGCTCACCGAGCAAAACGGCAGCTTCCAGATCCTGCAAGACTCGATCGCCGGCATCACCGAAGACCGCCGGCTGCAACTGCTGCTGATCGCCTTTGCCTTCGGCGCCTTTTTTGAAGGCGCGGCCGGTTTCGGCACCCCGGTGGCCGTGACCGCCGCGATCCTGATCGGCTTGGGCTTCTCGCCGCTGGCCGCCTCGGGCCTGTCGCTGATCGCCAATACCGCCCCGGTGGCCTACGGCGCGTTGGGCACGCCGGTGATCACGCTGGCCAAGGTGCACGGCTACGACGTGATGGCGCTGTCGGCCATGGTCGGCCGCCAGCTGCCGCTGTTTTCGCTGCTGGTGCCGTTCTGGTTGATCTGGGCCTTTGCCGGGCGCAAGGCGATGTGGGAGATCTGGCCGGCGATTTTGGTCACCGGGCTGAGCTTTGCCATTACCCAGTTCCTGGTCTCGAACTACATTGGGCCTGAGCTGGTGGACGTGATCGCCGCGATGGTGTCGATGGTGTGTCTGGTGAGCTTCCTGCGCGTCTGGCAGCCCAAGACCATCTGGCGCTCGGTCTCGCTCAAGGGCCATGAACAAGACGGCGGCGAAGGCCATGTGGCCCAGGCGCCGCGTCGCCACCCGATCGGCGACGTGGTCCGGGCCTGGATGCCGTGGGCGATCCTGACCGTGTTCGTCTTCATCTGGGGTCTGCCTGAAGTCAAGAAGTTCTGGAACGGCATCTGGGCACCGGCCTTCCCGATCGACGGCCTGCACAACCTGATCGAGAAGGTGCCCCCGGTGGTGCCGAGCCCGCGCAAGGAAGCGGCGGTCTACACGCTGAACCTGCTCTCGGCCACCGGCACCGGCATCTTCCTGGCCGCACTGGTCGGCGGGCTGGTGATGAAGTACAACCCGCTGCAACTGCTGGCCACCTTCGGCCGCACCTTCTGGCTGGTGCGCTACTCGCTGATCACCATCGTGCTGATGCTGGCCCTGGGCACGCTGACGCGTTATTCCGGCACCGACACCACCCTGGGTCTGGCCTTCGCCAACACCGGCGTGCTTTATCCCTTCTTCGGCACGCTGATGGGCTGGATCGGCGTGGCGCTGACGGGCTCGGACACGGCTTCGAACGTGCTCTTTGGCGGCATGCAAAAGGTGGCTGCCGAGCAGCTGGGCCTGTCGCCCAACCTGATGGGCGCGGCCAACAGCTCGGGCGGTGTGATGGGCAAGATGATCGACGCCCAGTCGATTGTGGTGGCCTCAACCGCGACGCGCTGGTTTAACCACGAAGGCGACATCCTGCGCTATGTGTTCTTCC
>DALYHR010000148.1:0-5841 GCA_031970775.1 Burkholderiaceae bacterium
ACGGCTTCGGCTTCCGGGCTGGGGGATATCAGCCTGACCCTCGGCCACGATTTGTTCTACGACGCGGCCAGCCGCACCGGGGCCGATTTGACCGGACGGCTCAAGCTGGGCACGGCCAGCAAGAGCGAAGGCTTGGGCACTGGTTCGACCGATGCAGGCCTGCTGCTGGCGGTGTATCGGCGGTTTGGTTCGCTGATCGGCATGATCGATCTCGGCACCTCGCGGCAAGGCAGCTCCTCGACTCTGAATCTGCGCCCCTGGGTAGCGGATGCCTCGCTGACCGCCGTTTGGCGGCCCAGTGACCGATTCAGCCTGTCCACAGCACTGGATGCAGCCGAGCCCACCACTTACGGCGGCACTGCAACCCGGTCCCTGTCGTTGGCTGCCAGCCGGACGCTGGGTACGACATCCACAGCCTGGACCCTTCAGGGCTCGGTGGCACGCGGCTTGACCACCGCATCCCCCGACAGTGCAGTCAGCCTCGGCCTGCGTCGACGCCTGGAGTGATTCATCAGCTCGACATTGTTTCTGAATGTCAGCTGAATGCTTTTCAACCGTGTTTTCTCTAAGCCTGCGGCCGCTCGCTTTACCGCACAGTGAGGGTCATGCCGTACGAAATCCACCTCGAACCTGGGGGCGTTCACAAACGCTTCTGGGGCCACGTGACCGGTGAGGAGCTGATTGCTTCCTCGCTGGATCTTCACGAAAGCCCGAAGTTCGAGACGATGCGCTATTCGATCAACGACTACCTGGACGTCGAGACCTATCGCATCGATGACATGGATGTGCGGCTGGTCTCTGGTCTGACCATTGATGCCAGCCACGTCAACGCTCGCATCCTGATCGCCATCGTCACGCGCGACCCGCAGGTGCGCGCCTTGATCGAACCCTTCCGCCGCCGCATCCAGCCCAGTTACCCAGTCGGCGTTTTCACGACCCTCGAAGACGCCCGTCGCTGGGTGCGCATTCAGCACAGCCAGTTCAAGCCGATCCCGCTGCCGGAGTTGCGGGCCTGAGAACAGCCCTCACCCCAGCGCCCACGCCAGCACCGCGGGCAGCGTGACCACGGCGGCGAGGTTGCCCAGCAGCACCATCGAGGCGACCTTGTCGGGTTCCTGGCGGTAGCGCTCGGCAAACATGTAGTTCAGCACCGCCGGCGGCAGGGCGCCGAAGACCAGCAGCATCGCTTCCTGCTGCGGGGCCAGGCCGGCGGCGCGGGCAGCGGCAAAGGCCAGCACCACGCCGATGGCCGGGCGCAGCACCGCGCCGAACAGGCCAAATCCGATCGCATTGATGCGCGAATCGGCCAGCCGCACGCCCAGGGCGAACAGCATCAGCGGGATCGAGATATCGCCGACCATCCTGATCGCCAGCAGCAGCGGCGGCCAGATCGTCACACCGGCCAGACTGACCGCCAGCCCGGCGAAGGTAGCCAGCACCGAAGGCACCCGCCAGACCGTGGCCAGCCGGGTGTGGTGATCGAGCAGCCAGGCGCCGAAGGAAAAGTGCAGCAGGTTCGACACCATGAACATCACCACCGCCGGCGCCAGCGCCTCCGGCCCAAAGGCCAGCACCGCCAGCGGCAGGCCGAGGTTGCCGCAGTTGTTGAACATCACCGGCGGCACCAGCGTGCGCGGCTGAACCCCAGTAAACCGGGCCACGCCCCAGGCCAGCAGGCCGCTGCCGATCACCACCGCCAGCGTGGCGGCCAGCAAGGGGCCAAAGGCACTGATGCGGAAGTCCCGGCCCGCCAGCGCGGCAAACACCAGCGCCGGCACAAACACATCCATGTTGAGCTGATTGGCCTGCGACAGATCGGGCTTGCGCCGGCGCCCGACGACATAGCCCAGCGCCGTGATGGCGAACAGCGGGAACAGGATCGAGACGATGCGAATGAGCATGGAATTGCCTTCTTCCGGACTCACTCGCGCCCGAGCATGCGGTTGGCTTCGTGCTGCGTGGGGCGGCGGCGCATCTGCGACAGGGCGTTGATCAGCGCCTCGCGGTCGGGCTCGATGCCGTTGGCCTGATCGGCCTCGACCAGCCGCACCGCCTCGCTCATCCCTTGAGCCTGTACCAGCTCACGCAGCTGCGGCCAGTTGAGCTCGCCGTGCTCATGCATCAGCTGATCGATCTGCCGGAACAGCTGGCCGTGCCAACTGCCCAGCTCGCACAGCAGGTGATGGTCGGCATCGCTCAAGTCGAACCACCAGCCGCTATTGCGCAGCAGCTGCACCGCCGCCCAGTCGGCCGGCTGGCGCTGCGTGGTGCGCAGCACCGGACCGGGAGGCGGTGTCGGCCCACCGGGGCGGCGACCGGACTTCCAGTCCTTTTTCCAATCTTTTTTCCAGTCGCCCTGGCCTTTGCCATTGTTCCCGCGCCCCGGGTAGGCACCGCCGGAAGGGGCCGTGGCATGGCGGGGTTCCTCGCGCGCTGCGCCGACCGAGCCGCCGCCGTACAGCCAGCGCCGCTCCAGTTCGGGTTTATCGATCTGGGCAGCTTCTGCGAAGGCCTGAACCATCTGGGTACGCAGTAGGCCGTCGGGCAGCTCGCGCCACAGCGGTTCGGCCTGCGCGATCATGCGCGCCCGGCCCTCGAAGGTGTCGAGATCACAGTCCTGACCGGCCACCTCGACGAGCTGGCGCGACAGCGGCTGGGCCTGCCGAATCTGCGACTCAAACGCCTCGGCGCCGAATTGGCGCACATAGCTGTCGGGGTCGTGCTCGGGCGGCAGAAACAGAAAGCGGAAGCGGCGCGTGTCAGTGGCATGCGGCAACACCGCCTGCAGCGCCCGCACCGCGGCGCGCCGCCCGGCGGCATCGCCGTCGAAGCTGAACACCACCTCGTCGGTCCAGCGCAGCAGCTGCTCGATATGGTCGCCGGTGCAGGCGGTGCCCAGGGTCGCCACCGCATGGCCGAAACCGAGCTGCGCGAGTGCGACCACATCCATATAGCCCTCGGTGACCAGCACGTAACCCTTTTCGCGCAGCGCCTGACGGGCTTCGTAGAGGCCGTAGAGCTCGCGGCCCTTGCTGAACACCGGGGTCTCGGGCGAGTTGAGGTACTTGGGCTCGCCCTGATCGAGAATGCGCCCGCCAAAGCCGATCACCTCGCCCTTGACGTTGCGGATCGGGAACATGATGCGGTCGCGGAAGCGGTCGTAGCGCCGGCCGCCCTCGTCCTCGTCGCGCTGAATCACCAGCCCCGACTCGACCAGCAACGGGTCGTCGTATTGAGCAAAGGCGCTGGCCAGTGCGTGCTGCCCGGCCGGGGCATAGCCCAGGCCGAAGCGGGCGGCGATCTCACCGGTCAGGCCGCGGCCCTTGAGGTAGGCGATGGCGCGGTCGCTGCCCTTGAGCTGCGCGCGATAGTGCGCCCCGGCACGCGCCAGCACCTCGGTGAGTGTGACGCGGCGCTGGCGCTCCTCGCCGGCGCGGGCACGCTCGGCCTCGGAGATTTCCTCCTGCGGCACCGTCATCCCGACTTCGCGGGCCAGCTCATGCACCGCCTCGACAAAGCCCAGGCCGCTGCTTTCCATCAAAAAGCCCAGCGCATTGCCATGCACGCCGCAGCCAAAGCAGTGATAGGTCTGACGTGAGGGGCTGACGACGAAGCTGGGGGATTTTTCACCATGGAAGGGGCACAGCCCCTTGTAGTTGATGCCCGCTTTCTTGAGCTGCACCGAATGGCCGACCACCGTCACGATGTCGGAGCGGGTCAGCAGGTCGTGGAGGAAGCTGGGTGGAATCACCGGCTAGAGTCTAGCGATGTTGTCCCTGCGCCCTCCTGACCCCCTCCACAGCCTGTTGACCTGGATTCCGCCCTGGCTGGCATCGCCCGACGGCGCCGTGCTGCTGATCTTTGCGGTCGTCTACCTCGGCATGATCCTGGGCGGCCTGCCGCGGCTGCAGCTCGACCGCACCGGCGTAGCCCTGCTCGGCGCGATCGCGGTGGTCGGGCTGGGCGTGATGACGCCGGAGCAAGCCGCACAGTCGATCCATCTGCCGACCCTGATCCTGCTGTTTGCCTTCATGGTGATTTCGGCGCAGATGCGGATGGGCGGCTTTTATGACGCGCTGACCCGGGGCATCGCCACCCTGCCCCTGCCAGCAGCCGGACTGCTGGCGGTGGTGATTGCGCTGGCGGCCGGGCTCTCAGCGGTGTTTTCCAACGACATCGTCTGCCTGGCGATGGCGCCGCTGCTGGCGCAGGGCTGCCTGCGGCGCCGGCTCGACCCGGTGCCCTTTTTGCTCGCACTGGCTTGCGCCAGCAACATCGGCAGCGCGCTGACCCTGATCGGCAACCCACAAAACATGCTGATCGGCGAGGTGCTGCACCTGCCCTTCGGCGCCTACGCCGCGCGGGTCTGGCCGGTGGTGCTGGGTGGGCTGATCGCCCTGTGGGCCCTGCTGGCGCTGCAACTGCGGTCGCAGTCGGCAGGCCAGACGCCCGAGGCGGCACCGGCTGAAGCTGCCGCCGAGCAGCCCCTCGACCGCTGGCAGACCGCCAAGGGCCTGCTGATCGCCGCTGCACTGATGGGTGTGTTTCTGCTGACCGGCTGGCCGCGCGATGTCGCCGCACTGGTCGGCGCCGGCATCCTGCTGCTGAGCCAGCGCTTTCACTCCTCGCGGGTGATGAGCCTGATCGACTGGGAGCTGCTGATCCTGTTCATCGGCCTGTTCGTGGTCAACGCCGCGCTGCAACACACCGGGCTGGCCGAGCGGGCGCTGCAGGCTCTGATCGGGCTGGGGCTGGATCTGCGCCAGCCGGCAATTCTCTTTCTGAGCACGCTGGGGCTGAGCAATCTGGTATCGAACGTGCCGGCCGTGATGCTGTTGCTGCCGACCGCACAGGCCTCGGCGCAGGGGCCGGAGGCCGCCGGCACGATGCTGGCGCTGGTCAGCACGCTGTCGGGCAACCTGCTGCTGGTCGGCTCGATCGCCAATCTGATCGTCGCCGACGCGGCCCGGCGTCAGGGCATCGTCATCGACTGGCGCGGTCACGCCCGCATCGGCATTCCCGTCACGGCGGTCACGCTGGGCTTGACCGCACTGTGGCTGGGCTAAAGCCGTCGACGACATCCCCGCGCGTCACCTCGCGGCAGATGCTGTTCCTGGGCTCAAAACAGGCTTCCAGGGCGGCCACCAGATTCCAGGCCGCCGCGCTGGCATCGCGGCGGTGGTTGCAGACATAGACGTCGAGCGTGACCACCCCGAACTCCGGCCAGGTGTGTAGCGCCAGGTGCGACTCAGCCAGCAACACCACCCCGGTGACGCCGGCGGACTCGAACCCGTGAAACAGCTGGCCGACCGGATTCAGCCCAACTGCACCGACCTCATCGAGGCAAAGTTGTTGTAATCGTGCGACATCGCACAGCCAGTGCTGCTCGCAGCAGCAATCGCGAAACTCGGCCAGTAGATGCAATCCGTCCATCCGTGCATTATCCCGACCTAAGGTCAGCCTTTGAGTGGCTTTCCGAGGTTGTTAATGAGAATGATTCTTAATTGCATTAAGATCCGCCCTATTCAGCCTCCATTCAGCAGGATTGCCCATGCGCTTGAAGCCCCTTCGTTCCCTCCCGGCCAGACTTGGCACCCCGTTGCTTCTGGCTGCTGCACTGTCCGTCTCCCTGGCGACCCCACCGGCCCAGGCGGCGTTGCAGGATGAAATCCAAGTCTACGACGACAGCATCAACGATCCCGGCGAATTCGGCCTGGAGCTGCACGTCAACACCACCCCACGCGGCATCGCCACACCGTCCTATCCGGGCGAAAAGGTGTCGCTGCATGGCTGGCGCCTCACGCCGGAATTCTCCTGGGGCCTGACGCGTACGGTCGAACT
>DALYHR010000149.1:0-5787 GCA_031970775.1 Burkholderiaceae bacterium
CCCAGCGACTTGGACATCTTCTCGTTATCGACGTTCAGGAAGCCGTTGTGCATCCAGAAGCGCGCGAACGGCTTGCCGGTAGCCCCTTCGCTTTGAGCGATCTCGTTTTCATGGTGCGGGAACTGCAGATCCAGACCGCCGCCATGAATATCAAAGGACTCACCCAACAGCGCACAACTCATCGCTGAGCACTCGATGTGCCAGCCCGGGCGACCCGGACCGAATGGAGAGTCATAGCGCGCCTCAGCCGGCTCTTCAGGCTTGGCCGCCTTCCAGAGCACGAAGTCGAGCGGATCTTCCTTATCGGTCGATACAGCCACCCGCTCTCCAGCCCGGAGCTGATCGAGCGACTTGCCCGAAAGACGGCCGTAACCCGGAAAGCGACGCACCGAATAGTTCACATCGCCCTGGGCAGCACGATAGGCCAGGCCTCGCTGCTCCAGGCGCTCGATCATGGACAGCATCTGCCCGACGTAGTCAGTGGCACGCGGCTCATGGTCCGGCGGCAGAATGCCTAGGGCTGCGATGTCCTCATGCATCGCCACCGTCATCTCGTCGGTGAGAGCACGCAAACTGATACCGCGCTCGGTCGCACGTCGAATGATCTTGTCGTCGATATCGGTGATGTTGCGGACATAGGTCACTTCGAGCCCGCTCTCACGCAACCAGCGTGTCACCGTGTCGAAGGACAGCATCATCCGGGCGTGTCCGATGTGGCACAGATCGTAGATCGTCATGCCGCAGACATACATCCGGACCTTGCCCGCCTCGATAGGATGGAACGGCTCCACCGATCGGGTCAGGCTGTTGTAGATATTCAAAGCCATGGGCTCTTGAGGGGGTTGGACATGAGCAGGATGACAGGCCGCCACCCCTACAATCGCCCTCCAGTATAGCCCCGCCCACGCCACCGCCTTCCCCTGCCGGGAGGGTCTTGACCAGCCGACAGTTCCCGATGTTTTCCGGGTCACACCGCCTCGCCAGGATGCGCCAGGGTCATCGGATGACCGACTGGCTGATCGCCGCAGCACTGCTGATTGCGGCCCTTGCACCCGCGTGCGCGCAATCCGTGGCACCCGTCGGATTGCAGACGACCGGCACCCTGACCCCGCATGACCCTCGCCTGGCTCAGGCTGAACTATTGATCCAGCAGGGCCAGTACTCGACAGCACTGGCCGTTCTTGAAGAGTTGGCAGCACAAACCACTGCGCCGATCGAAGTCTTCAATGACATGGCCGTGGTCTACGCCCGAATGAACCGGCCCGCTCTGGCACGTGAGATGCTCATCAAGGCCGTCCAGCAGGATCCACGGACCGCGACCCTCTTTGAAAACTTCGGTGCCATCAATGGAGTCCTGGCCCGGCAGGCCTATGCCAAGGCCCTGGATGCCAGCGAGATCCTGGGCGCAGCCTCGGCCCCCATTCCAACACTCCGCCTGCTGACCCTGAACGCTCGGAACGCCAGCCTCGCCAGCGCAGGCGCGCTCCCCTCCTCCATCCCGATTCAGCCTGTCGAGCCTTCAGAGCCTTTATTTGAGCCCATGCTGGCGGGTCTGGCGATTCCGCTCGGCAGGAAGGACTCCTGGATTATTGGACTGATCGTGGCCGTGGTCCTGGCCCTCGTCAGCCTGATCGGTTTCCAACGCAGACATGCCGTTCGGACAGTGCTGCCGAGCCAAAGCACTCAGGCTTCAGGCCTTGGTGCATCGACGCCCCTTGCAGTCGCCGAACAACTCAGCCTCGATGCAAATTCCGACCTCGTCCTGCCCAGTTCCCTGTCGCCCGCCGAGGCCCGGTTGATCTACGTCTACCGTCTCATCGGTCAGGCGCGGCTTCACGATGCCCTGGCTCACGCAGAACGACTCGTCCGCGATTTCCCGAACCATCGATTGGCTCAGTTAATTTACGGCGACTTATTGATGGCACAGGCCTCCGGCCTGACTCACTTTGAAGCAGGCAAGGAAAGATGGGACCCCCACCAACGAGAAGCCCTCGCACAACTCGAACTCGAAGCAGCCCGGCGATTGCACGCACTCCGTGATTCGCCACCCGCTGGCACCGTACCGCGACAAATCCTGACCGTTGGTGAACACGTTCAACATCTTGTGGCGGTCGACACGTCGCGCTCACGTCTTTATCTACTCCGGCGCGAACGCAACGATTGGAAAATCACTGCCAGCCGCTATATTTCGATCGGTCTGCAAGGAGCTGACAAAAGTCGAACAGGTGACCAGAAAACACCTCTGGGCATCTATCACATCGTTGAAAAACTAGCACCGGAAAAGATTGACAGCATCTACGGCGCCGGCGCGCTACCCATCAACTACCCCAACGAATACGATCAGCGATTAGGTCGCAGCGGCTACGGTATCTGGCTGCATGGTGTCCCCGAAAAGGACTACGTTCGCGCCCCGCAAGCCTCAAACGGCTGCATTGTTCTAGCCAATGATGATATCCGCGACATCACGCGAATTCTGGAACCGGTTCACACTCCAGTTTTGATCTCCGAACACCTTGAATGGGTTTCTCCGGATGCGCTTGAAGGCCCCAGAAAAACCGCTATTTCATTGATCGAAAAATGGTATGAAACCAGCTTATCAGGAAAACATGCGGAGCTCGCGGAGTTGTATTCAAAACAATTCTGGGACGGTCAGATCAGCTGGGCTGACATTCATGACAGAGGACGCACACCTGCAGCAGTCACACAGACGCGCCAGAGACCGCCTTCCGATCATTTCACGGCATTCTTATGGCGTGATCGTTATGAAATAATGATCACGAGCTCGTATGAAACCGACAGTAATGGTCAAAATCAACTGTTGAGGCAGTTCAGGGTCATCGAAGATGGCCATTGGAAAATTTTCTTCGAGGAAAGACGGCAACTATGAACAGTACCCGAATCGCGTTCCTTGCTTGTGCCACTTGGGTCTCACTCTGCAGCAATGCCCTTGCTGGGGAGAAAGTCAATATCGTCACAAATATGGGAACCATCCAGATTGAACTGGATAGCGAAAAAGCCCCAATCACAACGACCAACTTCCTACAGTACGTCAAATCAGGCCACTATCAGGGCACAACCTTTCACCGGGTTATCAAGGACTTCATGATCCAAGGGGGAGGGTTGACAGAGGACCTGCTCAATAAACCCACTCAACCTCCAATTCGTCTGGAGTCCAAAAATGGACTGCGCAACAAGCGTGGAACCGTGGCAATGGCCCGCACAGGATTCCCCGATTCAGCAACGTCTCAGTTCTTCTTCAATCTGGTTGACAACCGATTTCTTGATTGGGATGAGTCTCGGGATGGCAAGGGATATGCCGTCTTTGGTCACGTCACCCGAGGCATGGAAATCATCGACAAGATCAGCCAAGTACAAGTCGCCCCGAGAGGCAGTCACTCACACGTCCCAGTCAAACCTATCATTATTGAGAAAACCACCCTGGAGCCCTGACCATGAATCAAATCATCATTGAACTGAACACTTCGCAAGGCGACATTCGAATCCAACTCGATGAACAACGCGCTCCGCTGTGCGCTCAAAACTTCGTGAAATATGTTGAAGCCGGGCACTATGACGGCACGATTTTTCATCGGGTCATTCGTAATTTCATGATTCAAGGCGGCGGTTTCACCGCTGACATGCAGCAGAAGCCCACTTCAGAGCCCATTCGCAACGAAGCCAGCAATGGGTTGAAGAACAACAAGTACACCATCGCCATGGCACGCACGAGTGCCCCCCATTCTGCGACGGCTCAGTTCTTCATCAACACAGCAGACAACGACTTCCTGAATTTCAAGTCGGAATCCCCCAGTGGCTGGGGCTACGCCGTCTTTGGTGAGGTGATCGCCGGCAAGGAGATTGTCGACAAGATCGAAGGCGTAAAGACCGGACGCAAGGGGTTTCACGATGATGTGCCACAAGAGGCTGTCGTGATTCTCAAAGCCACAAAGCTTTAAGACCTAACGCTCTTCAGCCGACTGGCTCTCCCGTGTCAGTCGGCTGAACGTGAACTTAGGTATTGAGTAACGAATCATCCTCACCGGTTGGAGCAGGCACTTTAGATCCCGTCTTGGTTGATTCGTCGAACTCCAGCAAGATCTGCCCGTCCGGTCCGAGGCCGATTGTGACTCGACCTCCACCCTGACTCAACCGACCGAACAGCAACTCATCCGCCAAGGCCTTGCGAATTCGGTCCTGTATCAATCTTTGCATGGGCCGCGCGCCCATCAGCGGATCAAACCCCTTATCCGCCAAGTACTCTTTCAACTCAGTAGAGAAGAAGGCTTCGACTCTTTTCTCCAGAAGTTGCATTTCGAGTTGTTGCAGGAATTTCTCCACAACCTGCAATATCACTTGCCGATCCAGCGCCTTGAAATGGATGATGGCATCGAGACGATTTCTAAATTCAGGCGAGAACAGCCTCTTGAGATCAGCCATTTCATCTCCAGAAACCCGTCCACCAGTAAAACCAATGGTTGGCTTTTGCATGGCCTCTGCACCAGCATTTGTGGTCATGACAATTACCACATTCCTGAAGTCTGCTTTCCGTCCATTATTGTCGGTCAGAGTCCCATGATCCATTACTTGAAGCAGGATATTGAATACATCCGGGTGAGCCTTCTCAATTTCATCAAGAAGCAATACGCAATAGGGTTTTTGCGTGATAGCCTCGGTCAGCAGCCCACCTTGGTCAAACCCAACGTACCCGGGCGGGGCGCCAATCAGCCGACTAACTGTATGGCGCTCCATGTACTCCGACATATCGAATCTTAGTAATTCGATACCCAAGATATGAGAAAGCTGTTTGGCAATCTCTGTCTTACCAACCCCTGTTGGCCCAGAAAACAAAAAAGCCCCAATTGGTTTATCGCGACGACCAATACCGGACCTCGCCATCTTCATCGCAGAGGATATTATCTCAATCGCTTCATTCTGACCAAAAACAACTCGCTTTAGATCATCTTCGAGATTTTTTAGTTTTCCTCGATCATCACTGGTCACTGTCGCCGACGGGATCCTGGCAATTCGCGCCACCGTTTCTTCAATCTCAGATTTCCCAATGGTCTTTTTTTGCTTTCCCTTGGGAAGAATCTTTTGTGCAGCGCCGGCCTCATCAATCACATCGATGGCTTTATCAGGCAAGTGTCGATCATTGATGTACTTAGCCGACAGTTCGGCCGATGCCCTCAACGCCGCGACAGAATATTTCACACCATGATGAGACTCAAATTTCGACTTTAGGCCCTTTAGAATATCGATAGTCTGCTCAACACTGGGTTCCGGCACATCAACTTTTTGAAAGCGGCGCGAAAGTGCCGCATCCTTATCAAATATTCCACGAAACTCAGAAAAAGTTGTCGCACCAATACATTTAATCTGACCACTACTCAGAGCAGGCTTTAGAAGATTACTCGCATCCAACGTCCCGCCTGATGCGGAACCAGCTCCAATCAGGGTATGGATTTCATCAATAAATAGAACGGAATCTTTCTTTTCCTTTAACTGACGAAGGACTTGCTTTAATCGCTGCTCGAAATCCCCTCGATACTTGGTTCCTGCAAGCAATGCACCCATATCCAGGGAATAAACCTCAGTCTTCAGGAGAAACTCAGGCACCAAGCCATTGACAACCCTCCAAGCCAGACCTTCAGCAATCGCAGTCTTCCCCACCCCCGCCTCACCCACCAACAAGGGATTATTCTTGCGACGCCGACATAGGATTTGAGTCACACGATCAATTTCCAAATCGCGACCAATTAGAGGATCAATATTACCTAGCCGCGCAGC
>DALYHR010000150.1:0-5763 GCA_031970775.1 Burkholderiaceae bacterium
CCGCTGCGGATCCGCGCCTCTTCGCCGTCGACCCCATCGAGCTCGACCGTGCGGGCGTGAACGGCCATCGTCGCCGGTTCAAGCACCCAGACCTGCGTACGGTCAGATTGATGGGTCAAGGCTGACAGCGGCACATGAATCGCCGGCTCCCCCCCGGCAGCACTCAACCGCACCGAGGCACTTTGACCCAGACGGGCTGTGCTGCGTCCCAGATCGGCACGGACCAGAAAGGTCCGGGTCACCGGATCAGCCGCTGCAGCCACCTCACGCACCGTCACCGGCTGCCAGGACTCCTCGCCCCACAGGCGCAGCTGCACCGCTCCGGCCTTGCCAAGTCGGCCGCTCAGCGCAGCGACCTGATCCTCGGGCACCGAAAACACCACGTCCCGACCGCTGTCCAGCGCCAGCCGCAGCACCGGGGTCCCGGCCGCCAGCACCTGACCCGGCTCGGCCTCGATGGCGGTCACCACCCCGGGAGTATCCGCCACCAGACTGGCGTAACCGGCCTGATGGGAGGACATACCCGATTGAGCCCGCACCGATTCCAGCTGCGCCTGTGCCGCCTTCAGGGCGGTATCACTGCGCTGCAACTCGGCCGCACTGACAAAGCCCTTGTCATGAAGCTCGTGCACCCGGCGGTTATCGGCACTGACCTGATCCAGGTTAGCCTGCGCAGACCGAAGCGCGGCCTGCTGCGCCTGATCGGCCAGCTTCAGATCGTCCGGATCGAGCTGCGCCAGGACCTGCCCGGCACGGACTGTGGCCCCCACTTCGACCAGACGCCGGACCAGCTTGCCGCCGACGCGAAAGCCCAACCGAGCCTCGATGTGCGGCCGAATCTCCGCTGCATAGAGCGACTGCCGCCCCACCGAGCGTGCCTCGACCGCCATCACCTTCACGGAGCGAATCGGCTCGGGCGTCGCCGGGGCGCGGCCGCAGCCGGACATCCCGAAAGCCAGGGTCAAGGCGCCCAGCAGGCCCGCAGGTCGAAGGTGAATGAGCTTCATCGTGGATGGAAATTAATGACCGATTGGTCAGCAATGTAAAAAAACACCGCACTCGGTGTCAACGCAAAAAGAGCGTCAACCCCGCTTCGACCCGGGCCTGAACCGATAATCCCGGCCCCATGTCGGTCGAACACTACGAAAACTTTCCGGTCGCGTCCTGGCTGTGCCCGGCAGCGCTGCGCCCTGCCGTGGCGGCACTGTACTGGTTTGCGCGCACTGCGGACGATCTGGCCGACGAAGGCTCGATGCCGATCGAGCAGCGCCAGGCCGATCAACGCGCCTATCGGGCGGATCTGGAAGCTTTGATCGCCGGCGAACCGGTCTCGCCCCGCTGGGCCGCGGTCTTCACGCCGCTGGGGCGCACCCTGGAGCGCCACGCCTTGCCCGTCCCGCTGTTGCGCGATTTGCTCAGCGCCTTCGAAGAGGATGTCGCACTTGATGCCGCTGCGGCACTGACCCGTTACGCCAACCGCGAGGCGTTGCTGGCCTACTGCCGCCGCTCCGCCGACCCGGTGGGCCGGCTGCTGCTACATCTATGGGGGGTCGAAGGCGAAGCCGCGCAACGCGAGTCCGACGCGATCTGCAGCGCCCTGCAACTGATCAACTTCTGGCAGGACTTCAGCATCGACCTGCCCCGAGGCCGTCTCTACATCCCCGCCGAGGATTGCGCCGCCGCCGGGGTCGACCCCGCCGACCTGCATGCACAACGCGACAGCCGGGCGGTCCGCATGCTGATCGCCCGTCAGACCGACTGGGCCGACTCGCTGATGCGATCGGGCATGGCGCTGGTGCATCGCATCCCCGGGCGACTCGGCTGGGAGCTGCGACTGGTGGTTCAGGGTGGGCTGCGCATCATCGATCGAATCCGCGTCGAGGACCATGGCACACTGCTGCGCCGTCCCAAGCTGGGAGCCCTCGACGTCCCCGTGATGCTGAGCCGCACGCTGTGGATGCGCTAGGTGCACGCCGCACGCTCCCCCTTCCGATCCAGCCAGTCGCCGCCGATGACCCCTGAGCAATATGTGCAGGAACGAGCCGCCGCCAGCGGTTCGAGCTTCTATTACGCCTTCCTGTTCCTGCCTCCGCCACGCCGGGCTGCAATCACGGCGTTTTATGCCTTCTGCCGCGAAGTCGACGACGTGGTCGACGAGGCCAGCGACCCGAGCGTCGCAGCGACCAAACTGGCCTGGTGGCGCAGCGAGGTGCAGCGCGCCTACGCCGGTCAGCCCACCCACCCGGCCACCCAGGCGCTGATGCCGCACGCGGCCACCTACGACATCCGTGCCGACCATCTGCTGGCCGTGATCGAGGGCTGCGCGATGGATCTCAATCAGAGTCGTTATCTCGACTTTCCTGGCCTGAGTCGCTATTGCCATCTGGTGGCCGGTGTGGTCGGGGAAGTGGCGGCCTCGATCTTCGGCCGCACCGAGGCGCAGACCATCGAGTACGCCCACCGCATGGGGCTGGCGGTTCAGCTGACCAACATCATCCGGGACGTGGGCGACGATGCCCGCCGCGGCCGCATCTACCTGCCGATCGATGAGTTGCAGCGCTTCGACGTCAAGGCACACGAAATTCTCAATCGCGGCTACAGCGAGCGCTTTACCGCGCTGATGACCTTTCAGGCCGAGCGTGCCCACCGCATCTACGACGAGGCCCTGGCCCTGTTGCCCGAAGCCGATCGCCGCACCCAGCGACCCGGGCTGATGATGGCCAACATCTACCGCACCCTGCTGCGCGAGATCGAGTCGGCGAACTTCCAGGTACTGCATCAGCGCATCTCCCTGACGCCGCTGCGCAAGCTCTGGATCGCGATGCGCACCAACTGGCAGGGGCGATGATGACCCGAGTGGTACTGGATGATGGGCCAAGCTTCGAGGCGGCCCAAGGCGAAACGATTCTGGTCGCAGCCCAACGGGCCGGACTGACGCCCGAATATGGCTGCAGCACGGGCCGCTGCGGCAGTTGTCGCGTCCGGGTGACCGAGGGTCAAACCCGTGCGACCCACGCCGAATCCGGCCTGACGGAGGCTGAGCGCGCCGAAGGCTGGGTTTTGAGTTGCGTGCGCGAGGCGGGTGGCGAGCTGGTTCATCTGTCGGCCATGTCCCGGTTGGACCTGAGTCTGCCGACCCCGCGCGTCCTGCCTTGCCGGATTCATGCCCTGGAACGTCTGGCTGAGGATGTGCTATCGGTGGTGCTTCGCCTGCCGCCGACCCAGACCTGGGTCCACCGGGCCGGGCAGTACATCGACGTGATCGCACCGGGTGGCCTGCAACGCAGCTATTCGATGGCTTCGGCAGTCCCGGCTGCCGGGTGCCTGGGCGCATTGCTGACCCTCGAGATCCGCCGAGTCCCCGAGGGGGCCATGAGTCAGTGGTGGTTCGAACAGGCCAAACCCGGTGATCTGCTGCGCCTGAAGGGGCCGCTGGGCACCTGTGTCCTGCGGGACACTGCCGATCGGGATCTGGTTCTGCTGGCCACCGGCACAGGCATCGCACCAATGCGGGCCATGCTTGAAGAACTCGCCGACCCGACCACGGGCCATGGTCTGCCACGATCGATCTCCCTGTACTGGGGTGCTCGGCATCGGGAAGATCTCTATCACGACCCGGTGATTCCGCCGGTTCTCAATGGGCTCGCCCAACGAATTCCTGTCCTGTCCCGCCCGCCCGAGAACTGGTCGGGCTCGGTGGGCCATGTTCAGGATGTGCTGCTGGCACAATCGCGCACCCTGGCTCAGACGCTGGTTTATGCCTGCGGTTCGGAGCAGATGATCCACGATGCCCGCCGCAGCCTGCTGGCCGCGGGCCTGGCGCCGGAGCGATTCCGCTCGGATGCCTTCGTGGCCTCGGCCCCCGTCTGAAGCCCCCGGACCCTGACCCTGAGAAGGAACCTTGAATGAAAGCCGTGATCCTGGCCGGAGGCCTGGGCACCCGCCTGAGCGAAGAGACCGCTACCCGCCCCAAACCCATGGTCGAGATCGGCAGCCACCCGATCCTCTGGCACATCATGAAGCTCTACGGGCATCACGGCATCCGCGACTTCGTGATCTGCTGCGGCTACAAGGGCTACGTGATCAAGGAGTACTTCGCCAACTACTTCCTGCACATGTCTGACGTCACTTTCGATATGCGGTCCAACCGCATGGAGGTGCATCAACAGCGGGCCGAGCCCTGGTCGGTCACATTGGTGGACACCGGTGACGACTCGATGACCGGCGGACGGCTGCTGCGGGTGCGCAAGTACATCGAAAACGAGGAAGCCTTCTGCTTTACCTACGGGGATGGCGTTGGCGACATCGACATCAGTGCCAGCATCGCCTTCCACCGCGCTCATGGCAAGGCCGCCACCCTGACCGCCACCTATCCACCGGGCCGGTTCGGGGCGCTCGATCTCAACAACCGTCAGGTCATGAGCTTCAAGGAAAAGCCCAAGGGCGACGGGGCCATGATCAACGGGGGCTTTTTCGTGCTCTCGCCCTCGGTGCTCGATCACATCCGCGACGACAGCACGATCTGGGAGCAGGAGCCGCTCAACGAACTGGCTCAGCAAGGCCAGCTGATGGCCTGGGAGCACCCGGGGTTCTGGCAGCCCATGGACACCCTGCGCGACAAGGTCATGCTCGAAAAGCTCTGGGCCAGCGGCAAGGCGCCCTGGAAGGTCTGGGAGTGAAAGGACACATTGATGCGCGCTGATTTCTGGCAAGGGCGCCGCGTCCTGTTGACCGGTCATACCGGCTTCAAGGGCAGTTGGCTGAGCCTGTGGCTGCAGTCGCTCGGTGCCGAGGTCCAGGGCCTGGCCCTGGCACCGCCCACGCAGCCTAACCTCTATACCGAAGCGCGAGTCGAGCAGGGCCTGCGCAGCACGCTGGCTGATATCCGGGACGCCCAGGCCGTGCAGAAGTGCGTGCAGGGCTTCAGGCCTGAAATCGTGCTGCATCTGGCCGCACAGCCGTTGGTGCGACGCTCCTACGTCGACCCGATCGAAACCTACGCCACCAACGTGCTGGGCACCGCGCATGTCCTGGAGGCGATTCGTCACTGCGACAGCGTGCGCACCGTGGTCAACGTCACCACCGACAAGTGCTACGAGAACCGCGAGTGGGTCTGGGGCTACCGCGAGGACGAGCCGATGGGGGGGCACGACCCCTACAGCAGCAGCAAGGGCTGTGCAGAACTGGTCACCTCGGCCTATCGGCGTTCCTTTCTTGAAAAGGCCGGGGTCGGGCTGGCTTCGGCCCGCGCCGGCAATGTGATCGGCGGGGGGGACTGGGCGGCAGATCGCCTGGTGCCGGACATCCTGCGTGCCTTCGAACACCGCACCCCGGTGGTGATCCGCAACCCCGCATCGACCCGGCCCTGGCAGCATGTCCTCGAACCTCTGGCAGGCTATCTGACCCTGGCCGAGCATCTGCATGAAGCCCCGAACGACTTTGCCGAAGGCTGGAACTTCGGCCCCCTGGACGAGGACGCCCGCCCGGTGCGACACATCGTCGATCGGCTGTGTCAACGCTGGGGGGAATCAGCCAGCTGGGCTCTGGAAGATCCGGACGCCATCCATCCCCACGAAGCCGGCTGGCTCAAGCTCGATATTTCCAAGGCCCGGCATCGCCTGGGCTGGCGGCCGGTCTGGAGCCTCGATCAGGCCCTGGATCGCATCGTTGACTGGCACCGCGCCTGGCTTCAGGGCCAGGATGTTCGAGCCCTGTGCCTCGAACAGATCCGTGCCTACACCCTGTCCATGAACCCCGAACCTT
>DALYHR010000151.1:0-5759 GCA_031970775.1 Burkholderiaceae bacterium
ACGGCGGTGTCTTCGCCGGCTTGCAGCACCAGCACGGGCGTGCGGATCTTGCCTGCGTCGGCGATCAGCCGATCCGACGCACGGCACGACTCAGCCACCCAGTGCCGGGTCGGCCCGCCCAGGCGAATCGCCGGGGTGTTTTCGTAGATGTCGCGGAACTCCTGGAAGCGGACCTCGGAGGAGGTGTAGTCGTTGCCCTTGTAGACCTTGGTTTTGTAGGGGCGCGGCAACAGACCGGCATAGCAGTCCTTGCACAGTCCCTCGGCCGACTTGAACCACTGGCAGCCGTCCTCGGCGCTTGAAATGATCTTGGCGTTGGGCGCGTGCATCGGCGAAGACAACGCAGCAGCGCGGAAGACGTCCGGGTACTTTTCGAGATAAAGCGTGCCCACTGCGCCGCCCATCGAATGGGTCAGCAGAAACAGGCGTGCATGGGGTCGGCTCAGCACGACAGAACGCACGAAGATGTCGAGATCCTCCACGTAGTCGTTGAACTGCTCGACATAGCCCTTGTCGTGGTCGTCGAGCATGCGCTCCGACAGCCCTTGACCACGGTGGTCATGCATGTAGACCGAGTAGCCCTGGCGATACAGGTCGTAGACCATCTCCTTGTACTTCAGGTAGGACTCGGTCCGGCCGCTGACCAGCACGATGGCGCCCTTTTCCTGCGGATGGAGGAAGGTGGCGTAGGCGATGCGGGTGCCACGAACGCCGATGAACTTGCCGTCCTGCCGGGCTTTCTGGAAAAAGGGTTCGATCTCCCCTTTCATGCGCTCGGCGTAGCCGGCCTCGGTGCTGAGTTGATAGCGGTTATCCGGTTCAGCGGCGGCGCTGGTGAGCGTCCCCAGAACGCTGCCTAGGGCGATCAGGCCGGAAGTCAAAAACTGACGAAATCGTGCAGACATAAAGCAACCCTCCATGGAGGGCGATTGGAACAGATCGCCTTTATCATCGCCCCCATGACTTCGCCTGCGCCCCTGAGCCTGACTCTGTTTTCGCCTGCCGGTGCCCTGCGCAGCGTGGTACCCCTGCGGCGGGCTGCCAAGCGTCTGGCGGGAGCGGGGTTCATCGTCACGATCGATGAAGCTGCCGCCTTGCGCGATCAGCGTTTCGCCGGCGGCGACGACGTGCGACTGACCGCGATTCATCGCGTCGCTGAAGCGGCCCCCGATGTGGCCCTGGCGACCCGAGGCGGCTACGGCCTGACCCGGCTGCTCGACCGGCTGAATTGGGACTTGCTGGCGCGCAGTGTGGAGCGCGGCACCCGCTGGGTCGGCCATAGCGATCTGACCGCCCTGCATCTGGGCCTGCTGGCGCATACCGGTTCGGCAAGCTGGGCCGGGCCGCTCGCGTTGGAACACTTTGGCAAGCCGGACTCGGAAGGCGGCGTCGATGACGTGACCGAGGGCTGCTTTGTCGAGGCGATGACCGGTGAGCTTGAAGCCGTCGGCTTTCGCGCCCCCGAGGGCTTCGACGGCCTTGACGTCGAGGGCGTGCTGTGGGGCGGCAATCTGACAATGGTCTGCTCGCTGCTGGGCACGCCGCACTGGCCGCAGGTACAGGGCGGCATCCTCTTTCTTGAAGATGTCAACGAGCACCCTTACCGGGTCGAGCGCATGCTGCTGCAACTGCTTCAGGCCGGTGTGCTGGAGCGGCAGAAGGCGATTGTGTTGGGCGACTTCAGCGGCTGGCGCAAGTCCCCGCTCGACCGCGGCTACACGCTGAAAACCGCCATCGAGCGGGTGCGCCAGGTGTGTGCGACGCCGATCCTCACCGGACTGCCCTTTGGTCATGTGCCCACACTGGTGACGCTGCCGGTGGGGCTGGAGGCGCAATTGGTGGTTGAGCGCCGCAATGCGCTGATCGCCTGGGCGTGATGGGGCGTTCGCAGTTGTTCGGGCGTTCTGTTGGTTGGTCGGTTGGCCTGTGGCTCGGGCTGATATGGGTCGTACTGCTCGCCGGCTGCACCGAAGCGCTCAACAACCCGCATCAGCCGGGAGCGGCGACGTCGAACACGCTGTACACCGCGTTTTCGGAACGCTCGCCGCGCCACCTCGACCCGACTGCGTCCTACTGGAACAACGAAACCCCCTTCACTTACGGCATCTACGAGCCGCCTTACGGCTACCACTACCTCAAGCGCCCTTACACGCTTGAGCCACGCACGGTAGAAGCCGTGGTCGCCCCACGGTATCTCGATGCTCAGGGCCGAGCATTGCCGGTCGATGCGCCCGGTGAAAGCGTGGCCGAGAGTGTCTATGAGCTCAACATTCGGCCCGGCATCCGCTATCAGCCTCACCCGGCCTTTGCGGTCGATGACCAGGGGCGGCATCTCTATCACACCGAACATCCGCTGCGCCCTGGCGAGCTGGGCGCGCGGCGCTCGCCGCTGGACTTTGCCGAGCAGGGCAGCCGCGAGCTGGTGGCCGAAGACTATGTGTACGCGATCAAGCGCCACGCCACACCGCGGGTGACCGCGCCGGTGTTCGGCATCTTTGCCGAGTACGTGATCGGCCTCAAGGACTACGGCGAGCTGATCCGCCGCGAAGACCAGACCCTGCGCGCCGGGCTGGATGCAAGCAGTCCGGACAAGCCCTTTCTCGATTTCCGCCGCTGGCCCCTGGCCGGAGCGACTGCGCCCGACCGCTACCGGCTGGTGATCCGGCTCAAGGGCAAGTACCCGCAGTGGTCGTACTGGATGGCGATGACCTTTCTGGCGCCGATGCCCTGGGAGGCTGACGCCTTCTACAGTCAGCCAGGCATGGCGCAGGCCGGGCTGTCGCTGGACCGCTGGCCGGTCGGCACCGGGCCCTACATGATGGTCGAGTCGGTGCAGGACCGCCGCCACGTGCTGCGGCGCAACCCGAACTGGCATGGCGCGAGCTACCCCTGCGAAGGCGCGCCCGGCGATCGCGAAGCCGGGCTGCTGGAGGACTGCGGCAAGCCGATGCCCTTCATCGACACCCTGGTCTTTCAGGTCGAGAAGGAGGCCGTGCCGCTCAAGGCCAAGTTCCGCCAGGGCTATCTGGACGTGCCGGAGATCGAGCGCACCGACTACGGCGTGGCCTTTGCGATCGAGAAGGACGACTCGGCCGAGGTGGCGCGCGAGTTTGACGAACGCGGCATCCGCCTGCCGCGCTTTGTCGATCTGTCGGTCGGCTATATGGCCTTCAACATGCAGGACCCGGTGATCGGGCAGGTTGGCTCGCCCGAGCAGCAGCGCCGCAACCGGGCCTTGCGTCAGGCGATCTCGATCGTCATCGACTGGGAGGAATACCTGCGCATCTTCCCGAAGCGTGCCGGTGAGACCGCGATGGGGCCGCTGCCGGCCGGGCTGCCGGGCTCACGCCACGGTACGGCGGAAGGCCTCAACCCGCTGACCCACTTCCGCCACGCAGATGGCTCGGTGGAACGCCGGCCGCTGGCCGATGCCTTGGCGCTGATGGCGCAGGCCGGCTATCCGCAGGGGCGCGACGCCGCCAGTGGTGCGCCGCTGGTGTTGAGCTATGACGTGGCCGGTCAGCCTTCGCCCGAGCGCAAGGCCGAGTTCGACTGGATGACGCGGCAGTTCGCCAAGCTCGGCATCACGCTCGACATCCGAGCCACCGACGTCAATCAGTTCCAGGACAAGGTGCGCAAGGGCCGCCATCAGATCATCTCGGCCGGCTGGCTGGCCGATTACCCGGATGCCGAGAACTTCCTCTTTCTGCTGTTCGGGCCGAACGCCAAGTCGGTATCAGACGGCGAAAACCTCGCCAACTACGTCAACCCCGAATACGACGCGCTGTACCGGCAGCTCAAGTTCCTCGACGACGGCCCAGCCAAGCAGGCGCTGATCGACCGCATGGTCTCGATCCTGCGTGAGGACGCGCCCTGGGTGTGGGGCACTTTTCCGTACGCCTCGGGCGCCTTTCACCGCTGGGTCAAGAACGGCAAGCCGGCGATCATGATTCGCGACATGGCGCGCTACTACCGGCTCGATACCGTGGACCGCGCCAGCAGCCAGCGCGACTGGAACCGCCCGGTGCTGTGGCCGTTGCTGGTGCTGATCGGCGTCGGGTTGCTGCTGGGCTGGGCGCTGCACCGGGTGTGGCAGCGGCGCGAGAACGCGGTCGCCCTTGAGAAGGAGCCGACATGATCGCCTATGTGCTGCGCCGGCTGGGCTACGGGCTGCTGATCCTGTTCGGCGTCAACTTGCTGACCTTCCTGCTCTTCTTCACCGTCAATACGCCCGACGACATGGCGCGGCTCAATATCGGCGGCAAGCGGGTGACGCAGGAGCAGATCGACAAGTGGAAGCACGAGCGCGGCTATGACAAGCCGCTGTGGCTCAACCCGCAGCGCGACGGGCTGGAGCAGGTGCGCGACACGGTGTTCTGGGACCGCTCGGTGTCGCTGTTCAAGCTGGAATTCGGCCGGGGCGACTCGGAAAGCAGCGGCGACATCGGCAGTGAAATCGTGCAGCGCATGGCGGTGAGCCTCAAGCTCGCCGTGCCGATCTTCGTGCTGCAACTGATCGCGGCCACCGCGCTGGCCCTGCTGCTGGTGCTGTTTCGCGGCACCCGGCTCGATACCTGGGGCGTGGTGGTCTGCGTAGTGATGCTGTCGATTTCAGCGCTGTTCTATATCGTGGTCGGGCAGCTGTTGTTCTCGCGGGTGATGCGGCTGGTGCCGATCTCGGGCTATATGGATGGGGCGGCGGGGCTGCGGTTTCTGATCCTGCCAATCGGGCTGGCCCTGCTGGCGCGCATCGGTGGCGAGGCGCGGTTCTACCGCAGCCTGTTCCTGGAGGAAATCGGCCGCGATTACGTGCGCACCGCCCGCGCCAAGGGGCTGGCCGAGGCGCTGGTGATGCGCCGACATGTGCTGCGCAATGCGCTGATCCCGATCCTGACCAACGCCGGCGCCTATCTGCCGGGGCTGTTCATGGGCTCGCTGGTGTTCGAGAGCTTCTTTGGTATTCCGGGGCTGGGCTCCTACGTGATCGACGCGATCGGCTCGCAGGACTTCGCCATCGTGCGCACTATGGTGTTTTTGGGCTCGGGGCTGACGGTGCTGTCCTATCTGCTGATCGACTTGGCCTATGGCTGGGTCGATCCGCGGGTGCGGTTGAGCTGACGCGACAAACATGGCCATGCTGGATTTCCTGGGTTTTCGCCCCGTTCTGCTCTGGACCGATGCCGTGCTGTGGCTAGCGGCGTTGCTGCTGCTCGGCTACGGCTGGCAGGTCAGGCGACAGCCGCCGCAGCGTCAGCTCTGGGCGCGGGTGTGGCGCCGCCCTGAGGTGGCCGCGGCCGCCGTAGTGCTGGGGGTGTTCGTGGCGCTGGCGATGCTCGATAGCCTGCATTTCCGCCGCGCGCTGCCACCGTCTGCTTCATCGGCTGTGGCTTACGACACCCGGACCGAGTCGGTGCTCGACCTGCTGTTGGCCCGGCCGATCGCGCTGCGCGAAGTGAGCTACTCGGCGCCGCTGTCCTGCCGGGGTTTTCAGAAGGAAACGGTGCTGCTCCAAGGCCAGCCAGTGCGCGACTTTCCGCGGCTCAAGCAGGCGTGCGCACATCTCAGGGATGTGCCGGAGGCTGAGCTGGACGGCTCGCGGCTGCGCGATCTGTTGCTGCGACTGGTGCTGGGCGCGGCCGGCGGCGGGATGATCGGCATCGTGGCGCTCAAGGGGCTGCGCCAGCGCCGTCAGCGTGAGATGGCGGCAGCCGTACAGCGCACGGTGCTGGCCTTGGCCGTGGTGTGTGGCATCACCGTGG
>DALYHR010000152.1:0-5726 GCA_031970775.1 Burkholderiaceae bacterium
TATGCCCATCCGGCCCGATCAGCACCGCCCCAAACGGATGATGCCCCGCAGCTAGCGCCTCTTGGGCGACCGACTGTGCTTGGGTGAGCCAGGAGGTGAGGTGGGTGGGAAGCGGTGAACTGGCCGTGGTGCGCGAAGAGGGCATGGCTGAGCTCCGGAGTGCGATACCCGTTATACGCAAAATTTTGTTCAGCTTTCTAATCCTGTTCCGTGGAGATGCAGTGCAACCACCACAGACCCAGCAGGATCAGAGCGATGCCGAAGCCGTATAGCAGCAGCTGAGGTGTTGCCCAGTTCGGATCGCTGGCCATGGCTACGGTACCGGCGGCCAGGTTGAACACACCTACATAAATGGGTACGTGACCGTAGGCCCATTTCCTCAAACTGCGCCCGGCTGCTGCGTTTTCAACTCTGCGTTCGCCATGGGACCGCGTTACCTCGAAGTAACCCAGCCAAGTCAGAAAAATCAGGCCAAGTCCAGCCAGTGCTGCGGCCATGGAATGAAAGTGGATCATGGTTCCATGGTCTAGCGCATGGACTGCCGATGCCACACCCTCGCCAAGCAAGATGATGGTGAACAGACCAAATCGTTCAGGCAGATGTTCGGCGTGCGGTTGTACGGCGGGGGTATAGCGGGCCACCCACCAAGGCGAGATCAGATCAAGCCCAAGAGCCGCGAGCCAAAGGCTGATTCGGGGGAGAGGTGGCGATACTGCCGAGATCAACCACAGCAGCGCCTGCAGCCCATACAGCGCTGTATAGGCACGGATCAAGCCGTGTGCTCCGCGCCAGCGCCGCTCCTGCAGATAGGCCATGGCGAGCAGCACCTTGAAGATCGCCAGTCCTAACGCGAACGCCTCGCCCCGTGCTCCGAAAGCGTCCGAAACGCCGTAAGCGATGAGGGTCACCGTCAGGATCTGCGCCAGCCCCAGTAGCCGCTGATCACGCCGTTGCTGATCAAAGCGGGTCGCGTGGAAGGTATGGCCCAGCCAGCACCACCACATGGCCAGTAACAGCCCTGAACTGCTCGCTGCACCGACCCAGTCGAAGTGGTGGGCATAGCTCTCCGAGAGCTGGGCTACGGCAACTACGAAGACCAGATCAAAGAATAGTTCGAACCAACTGGCCTTGCGGCCGTGTATCTGCGGAGGCAGGCTGTCCAGCCGCGGTGCGGAACCGGGCTGGTTCATGGTCGCGTTACCCGTGAAAACGCGAAGCGACGCCCCTGACCCTGCTTGAAGGCCAAGTGAATCCAGGCCATCGCCAGAGGCTCCAGATAGCGTGCGGCGCGCAGGGCACCGAAGTCCACCGCTTCAAAGCCGATCAGGGTGGCCAGCGACATGACCTGCTGGCGCGCATCGGCATCGTCGCTGGCGACGGGCATCATGATCGGCCCACGCTCGTAGCGGCTGTCGGCCATGTTCTCAGCGCCGGTAGTGTTGAAAGCCTTGACCACCCGAGCCCCTTGGGCGCGTTCGGCGATCTGTTCGGCACCGCTGGTAGTGGTTCCCACCAGCAGCCCGGCCAGACCGGGGGCGATCGGATTAGTGGCATCGACCAGGACCCGTCCCTGCCAGTCTGGGTAGCCCTGAGCAACCATCAGCGCTGCGGCATAGGGCACCGCCAGAATCACCAAGTCCCCCTGGGTCGTGGCGCTGTTTGCTGTCGTCAGTGTTGCCAGGGGGCCGAGCGCCGATACGGCATCGGTGTAGCGGGTGGGGTCAGGAACACCCAGGACGACGGGTTGACCGACCCGAACGAACGCCCGTGCAAGAGCCTGTCCGACATGGCCTGCGCCGAGGATGCTGATCTTCATCGCGGTTCTCCCCTTCAGCGTCCGAGAGCTTCGATGACCAGCCGGGCTGTCTCCGGTCCGGAAAAGTTTTGCTGACCGGTAATCAGGTTGCCGTCGCGCACCGCAAAGCTGCGCCACATACCCGCCTGAACGTAGTTGGCCCCGAGGGCCTTGAGCCGGTCCTCGATGCGCCAGGGCATTACATGCTTGTCACGGGGCAGCAGGCCATAGCTCCACACGGCGTTGTCTGCGAAGTCTTCTTCGACATTGGCAAATCCGGTAACCGTGCGGCCCTTGGCGATGTACTCCCCGCTGCGGGTCTTGGCAAAGGCCAGGATGGCGCAGCCGTGGCACAGCGCAGCAGTCACCTTGCCTGCCTCGAAGAACGCGGCGAACTTGTCATGCAGGTCGGTGGCCTGTTCGAAGCTGAACATGGGGGCCTGCCCGCCGGCCACGACGATGGCGTCGAAGGACTGAACATCGATGGTGCTCACCTTCCGGGTGTTCTCCAGCAGGGCCATCAGCTCCGGGCTGTGGATGAATCCTTGACTGATCAAATCAGTCTTGCTGTAGCCGCTCGGGTCATTCGGGTCACTCATGGCATCTGCGATGCAGCGTCCTCCGTCAGGGCTGAAGACCTCGACCTGATAGCCGGCCTCGACAAAGGTGAGGTAAGGGTGAGTCAACTCGCTCCACCAGAAACCCACCGGCCATCCCGTGGTCGTCGACACCGTCGGGTTGGCCAGGACGAGGGCGATGCGCTTGGGATGTA
Organism: Burkholderiaceae bacterium; assembly: GCA_031970775.1. Lineage (GTDB taxonomy): Bacteria > Pseudomonadota > Gammaproteobacteria > Burkholderiales > Burkholderiaceae_C > Sphaerotilus. Next base: position 2,568 of record DALYHR010000152.1, read on the forward strand.
TCGGGTTGAGAGGGTTGGGGTTGTGCAGGCTCATGGTCGGCTCCAGCGGCAACGATTGCGATGGGCACAGTCTCGCGACTGGAGAAAAAGTCATCAATCCATTGAAATGAGAATGACTGTTGTCTAATACGACAACAATGAACTTCGACTCGCTTCAGGCCTTCGTCAAGGTGGTGCAAACCGGCAGCTTCACGCGAGCGGCCGATGCCCTGAATACGCAAAAAGCGCGGCTGTCCCGGGTGATCAGTCAGCTGGAGGACGAGCTGTCGGTTCGACTCCTGGAGCGCAGTACGCGGTCTCTGTCACTGACCGAGGCCGGGCGGGAGTTCTTCGAGCGGGCCCATGCCATTCTTGGCTCGGTCGAGGATGCGAGGTTGGCGATGCAGCGTATTCACGGCGAGCCTCAGGGCACGCTGAGGCTGACTTGCGGGGTCGAGTTCGGTCTTGTCGCTGTCAGTGGCTGGATTACTCGCTATCTGCAGGCCTATCCGCAGGTGCAGGTCGAGGCCGACTACAGCAACCGAGTCATCGACATCGTGCATGAAGGTTTCGATCTGGCGGTGCGAGTCGGACCGTTATCCGACTCGACACTCGCTGCTCGTCGACTGGGGGTGCTGGACTATGGGCTGTATGCCTCGGCGGACTACCTGCGACGTCACGGACGTCCCACCCATCCTCAGGAACTTCAAACGCATCCACTGGTGGTCTACAGCGGCGCTGCCCCGCAAGGGCACTGGCAACTCAGCGCCGGAGACGACATCGTGCAGCTCAAGCTGCAGCCGAGACTGCGTGTCAACACCAGTCTGGCTGCACGCGATGTGCTGCTAAGCGGTCTAGGCATCGGGCTTTTACCGACCCGTGTGGCCGAGTCCGCCCGTGAGTCTATTGGGCTGAAGCGCGTCATGTCTGATTGGGCGATTCCGGAAGTGCCCGTGCACGCGGTGTTTGCCAGTGCACGGTACCTGACTCCCAAGGTGCGAGCCTTCATCGATCTGGCCGCTGCCAACTTCCGACAGGAAAGCGACTACTCGCCCTCCCTTGTCAGGCTCAATCCTCCTCCCTCAACTGGAAGTGCCTGACCATTTCGGCCTGCACGTTGGGCGGCACCGGGTCGTGATGCGAGAGGGCCAGCGTGTAGCGGCCTTCGCCGCGGGTCAGCGAGTTCAGGCGGGTCTGGTAGCTAGCGAGTTCGGCCAGCGGCACGCGGGCGCGCACCAGGGCGAGCGAGCCGGTCAGGGCGTCGGTGCCACGCACTTCGCCGCGGCGTGAGGAGAGGTCGCCGGTGATGTCGCCAATCGAGCCCTCCGGGGCGCTGACTTCGACATCGACGATCGGCTCCAGCACCACTGGGGCGGCTTCGCGCATCGCCTGAATGAAGGCCTTCTTGCCGGCCGTCACAAAGGCGATGTCCTTGCTGTCGACGCTGTGGTGCTTGCCGTCGAGCACCGTCACGCGCACATCCACTACCGGGTGGCCGCTGATCACGCCGGCTTCCATCGCCAGACGCACGCCCTTTTCAACCGCCGGAATGAACTGGCCCGGAATGGCGCCGCCCTTGACCCGGTCGATGAACTCGAAGCCGGCACCGCGCGGCAGCGGCTCGACCTGCAGATGCACTTCGCCAAACTGCCCGGCGCCGCCCGACTGCTTCTTGTGGCGGTACTGCGCCTGCGCAGCGACCGTCACGGTCTCGCGGTAGGCGATACGCGGCGGCGCAGTCTCGACTTCGACGTGATAGGTCTCGCGCAGCCGCTCCAGCAGCACGCGCAGATGCAATTCGCCCAGGCCGTAAACCACGGTCTCGTGGGTGCTGGCGATCTGCTCGACCTTCAGGCAGGGGTCTTCGGCCGCCAGCTTGGCCAGCACTTCGGCCAGCCGCTGCTCGTCGCCGTGGCGTTTCGGTTTGAGCGCCAGGCCGTGCACCGGCACCGGGAAGGGCAGCGGCTTCAGGTGAATGTGATCGTCTTCGGCGGCGTCGTGCAGCACGGCATCGAAGGCGATCTCATCGACCTTGGCGACAGCGACGATGTCGCCCGGCAGCGCACGCGGCACTTCGACCAGATCCTTGCCCTGCAGCATGAAGAGGTGACCGACCTTGAAGGGCTTGCGACCGTCGCCGATATAGAGCTGGCTGTTGGCCGTCACGGTGCCCTGATGCACCCGCATCAGCCCGAGCTTGCCGACATAAGGGTCGATGCTGACCTTGAAGACATGGGCCAGCACATGGGCGCTGGCATCGACGCGTGCCACCATCGGCACGGCGGCTTCGCCTTCGCCCTTGAGGAAGGCGGGCGGGTTGCCTTCGCTGGGGTCGGGCAGCAGTTGGGTGACGACGTCGAGCAGCTGCGCGATGCCGGCGCCCGTCTTGGCCGAGACGAACACCACCGGGATCAGATGGCCTTCGCGCAGCGCCTGTTCCAGCGGCGCGTGCAGCTCGGTGGCGGGCACGTCGCCGTCGTTGAGATAGCGCTCAACGAAGTCGCCATCGACTTCGACCACCTGTTCGACCAGCGCGCGGTGCGCGGCGGATACCGAGGAAAAATCGGCTTCATGACCGGCAGTGGCTTCGGGTGCGAACCAGCAGTCCACCACCTCTTGCCCCTTGCGGGCCGGCAGGTTGAGCGGCAGGCATTCGCGGCCGAAGGCGCTCTGGATCTGGGTCAGCAGGGCTTGCAGATCCGAGCCGGTGTCGATGCGGTTGACGATGATGAGTCGGTCGAGCTGGCGCTCGGCCGCCCAGGCCATCATGCGCAGCGCCATTGGCTCGATGCCAGTGGCGGCGTTGATGACGATGGCGGCGGTCTCGACCGCTTCGAGCGCCGGCAGCGACTGGCCCAGGCAATCAGCCGCGCCGGGCGTGTCGAGCAGATGGATGCGCACGCCCTGGTGATCGAGGTGCAGCACGCTGGTGTTCAGTGAGTGCTGCATGCGCTTTTCGATCGGATCGAAGTCGCTGGCAGTGCTGCCTCGCTCGATCGACCCGACTGCACCGATGGTCCCGCTGGCTTGCAGCAGGGCCTCGGTCAGGGTGGTCTTGCCAGCCGCACTCGGGCCGACCAGGGCCAGGGTGCGGATGGGGGCGGAAATGGACGGGGAAGCTGGGCTGGACATATCGGTCCCTCCTGGGCATCCGGGTCAACCGGGGATCGGTCGGCGCTG
>DALYHR010000153.1:0-5713 GCA_031970775.1 Burkholderiaceae bacterium
CGATCAGCCGGAACATCGAGCAGCTCGGCGATGCGCTGTTGCATCAACGGCAGAAACGCAGCCAGCCGGGGCTGCTGCGCCACGATGGTGCTGTCGAGATTGACGATCTGCCAGCCTTGCGCCCGCACCCGCCGGGCCGCCTCGACCAGCAGACGACCCGAGTCGGCGCCCTTGAATTCGACGGCGGTATCCGGAAAGTGCCGGCCGATATCGCCCAGCCCGGCAGCACCGAACAGGGCGTCAATCAGGGCGTGCAGCAGCGCATCGGCGTCGGAGTGGCCGAGCAGCCCCCGGTCATGCGGAATCGTCACCCCGCCCAGAATCAGCGGTCGCCCCGGCACCAGCGCGTGGGTGTCCCAGCCTTCGCCGACGCGCAGATCGGGCCAACGCGGCGACTGCGCCGATACGGTCGTCATGCCGCGCCCCCGGGCTTGCGTGTGGACGTGCGTTGGGCCGAGTGATCGATGAACGCCTGCACGCCATCGAGGGCGCAGGGCTCCATCATGTTGCAGGCCATGGTCTGCACCGCTGCCTGATAGGCCGCGCCCACACCCATCTCCAGCTGGCGATAGAACAGATCCTTGCCCAACGCCAGTGCGGCGCGTGGCTTGGCCAACAGGCTGCTCACCAGAGCCTCGACCGTCTCGTCGAGCGACTCCGGAACCGCCACCCGGTTGACCAGCCCGCGCTGCAGCGCCTGTTCGGCCGAGATGAATTCGCCGGTGGCCAGCATCTCGAAGGCCTGCTTGCGGCCCATATTGCGCGACAGCGCCACCGCCGGGGTCGAACAAAACAGACCCAGGTTGACGCCGCTGACCGCAAAGCGCGCCGTGGTCGCGGCCACGGCCAGATCGCAGGCTGCCACCAGCTGGCAGCCCGCCGCAGTGGCGACACCGTGCACCCGGGCGATCACCGGCACCGGCAGCGCCTGGATCGCCGTCATCACCCGGCCGCATTGGCCGAAGAGATCGCGGTAGTAGTCAAGCGAAGGCTCGGCGCGCATTTCCTTGAGGTCATGCCCGGCGCAGTAGGCCTTGCCCGAGGCGGCCAGGATCACCACCCGCACGGTCTCGTCCGCCGCCAGCACCTTGAACTCGCGCTGCAGCGCATCAAGCATCGCTTCGGACAGCGCATTGAAGGCCTGGGGCCGGTTCAGCGTCAGCGTCACCACGCCGCGCTCGTCGCGGGCGGACAACAGGATCGGATCATCAAGAGTCAGCATTCGGCCAGTCTCCTTGGGCGGTTCGGGCCTGGAACGATAGCGCAAAGCGACAATGGCGCATGGTCAGCATTTCCACCCTTTCCGGTCGCCTCTCAGCCCTGCTGGCGGCCGTGGCCCTGAGCGGGGGCCTGAGCGCAGCGCAACCGGCCGAGGCACACCGCCACATCCACCGGACGGCCCACAAGGTCGCCCACAAGAAGAGCGCAGCAGCCTCGGCGGCAGCTTCAGGCGCAGCGTCGGCTGCCCCGCGCAAGGCAGCACGCTCGAATCGTCCGCCGGAGGCCGGCGCACCGCGCTACGGCGAGACCGAGGCCATCCGCGCCTTCGCGGCCGAGGTGGCAAGCCGTCACCCTGAGCTTGACCTGGACACCCTGACCTTGACGCTGGCCGAGGCGCGCCGTCTGCAGTCGGTGCGCAAGGCGATCATGCCGGCGGCCAGCCCCTCGGCGAAGAACTGGACGGCCTACCGCGCCCGCTTCCACGACGAGATCCGCATCCAGGGCGGGCTCGACTTTTGGCAGCAACAGCAGCGCTGGCTGACTCTGGCCGAACAGCGCTACGGTGTGCCGCCGCAGGTGATGGCGGCCATCGTCGGCATCGAGACGCTCTACGGCCGTCACATGGGCAACTTCCGGCTGCTCGATGCGCTGGCCACGCTGAGCTTTGACTTTCCCGAAGGCCGCAGCGACCGCTCGCCCTTCTTCCGTCAGGAGCTTGAACAGTTTCTGGTGCTGTGCCGCCGCGACGGGCTGGACCCGCTGACCGTGCGCGGCTCCTATGCCGGCGCGATGGGGCTGGCGCAGTTCATGCCCGGCACCTGGCTGAAGCACGCAGTCGATCTGGACGGCGACGGCCGTATCGACCTGATCAACTCGCCGGCCGATGTGGTCGGGAGCATCGCGGCCTACATCGCCGCCAACGGCTGGGTACGCGGTCGAGCGCCCTATCACGCCGTTGAGATTCCGAGCAATGAGGAGCAACTCGCCCAGCTCCTGGCACCGGACATCCGCCCCACCTTCACGATCGAGCAGTTCACCGCCCTGGGGGCTCGGCTGCCCGACGGTGACCGGCCCGACCCAACCGGTCTGCTGGCGCTGGTGGAGTTGCGCAATGGCGAACAGCCCTCGACCTACGTGGCAGGCACGGAGAACTTCTGGGCGATCTCGCGCTACAACTGGTCGGCCTACTACACGATGGCCGTCATTGATCTGGCCGATACGCTGGCGCAGCGTCGACGCGCCGCGTTGATGTCGAGTCCGGGGGCAGCCTCCGCGCCCTGACAATTACGGTCTCCGCAAGCCTGATCAAATCCATCCGAGTCGCCGCTCCCGAGCGGCCCGTGCCGTTCCCATTTCTCACTCCATGCAAGTCAAATTGCCTGCCCTGCCCTCGATCGCCCTGAACGGGCTCGGCGCTGCCCTGCTCGGCCTGGGCCTGAGCGCCACGCTGCCGCTGCCGGCCCGGGCGGCCGGCAGCCTGGATCTGCTGCGCGAATCCCGTGTCCTCGAATTACTGCCCCCGGTGGAAGCCCGGGGATCACCGACTGACAGTCTGAGGCGTCGCCCCCGGACGGTGCCGGCCGAGCTCGATCCGGATCGTCCATTGCCCCCCCCGGTCAGCCCCACCGCACCCACGGTAGAGGTGCAGGGTTTTCAGATCAGCGGGGCCTTCCGGGTGCCCGAAGCTGAACTGCAGGCCAGGCTGGCGGATGCCGTCGGCCGGCGGCTGGATTTCGCTCAACTCCAAGCCCTGACAACCCGGCTGCGCGGGGTTTATGCCCGCCACGGCATCGAAGCCGTGCAAGTGATCCTGCCGCGTCAGAAAGCCCAGGACGGCCTGATCGAGATCGTCATCACCGAAGGGCGCATCAGCCGCTCGACCCGCGTGATCGACCGCCCCGAAGACGAGGCCACCGTGCGGGCCTGGAGCCCGGCGATGCAGGCCGGGGAGCTGCTGGATCTCGATGAGATCGAGCAGAACCTGGTGGCGCTGTCGACGATCGAGGGGCTGAACAGCGAAGTCCGACTGGCCCCGGGAGAACAGCCGGGCAGCACGGACCTCGCTCTGGAGGCACACCGCACCCGCGCCTGGCGCGGCGAGATCGCCTACGACAACAGCAACGCGCTGATCGGCGCCCCTCGGCAGTTGCGCGCACGCGCCGACTGGCTCAACCCGGCGCAGTTGGGCAGCAAGCTGCAACTCGGTCTCGACGCGGGCGAAAGCGGGCTGCGCCGGCTCCGGCTGGCGGGCAGCGTGTTACGTGCCGATGGCTCGGCCTTCGAGGCAGAACTCGGGGGGCTCGACCTCCGCGCAGACTATCCGGTCTTCGGCGAATTTCCGGTCGGTGGCCTGCCCGTCTTTGAGCCAAACCACCAACAGGGCCAAGGCCTGATGGCCGCCCTGCAGTTGAGCAGCACCTACCGGCTCGAAGCGTCGCACCGCCAGCACACCCGGGTCAGGCTGGAGTGGCTGCATAGCGTCGACGACCTGACCTCCAGCTGGACGAATCAGGGGGTGACCAACCCGGGGGGATCGGGTCTGCAGCAGAGCCAGGAATCGATCCGTCAGACCAGCCGCTCGGTCAGCTTCAGTCTTGATGACCAGATGCGCAACGCCGAGGGTCTGCGCCGCACCCTGGATCTGGCTCTCACGCTGGGCTACTTCGATGGGCAGGCCGTGCCTTGGGCGGACCGGCCGGGCCAGCAGATCGTCGGCATCTACCCCGGCGGACTGACGGCTCAGAAGGACGCCCCGGGCAGCTACACCCGGCTGCTCGGCCGCGGTGCATTGTCCGTGCCTTTCGCCCCAGGCTGGCGCTTTGACGCGCGCGGTGATCTGCAATGGAGCACCGGCGCCCTGCCCCGTCACGAGCAACTGCGGCTCGGCGGACCCGAAGGAGTGCGTGCCTATGCCCTGGATGATCTGCGGGCTGATCAGGGTCTGCGGGCCAGTGTCGAAGCGCGTCGCAGCGGCAGCCGCATCGATGGCTTCGTCTTCGCGGATATCAGCTGGGGCATGGCCCGGGCCTCGCTCGAACAGCAACAGCACCTTGCGCCACAGTGGGTCAACCTGATGGGCATGGGTGTGGGGTTCGAAGCCCGCCCCACGCCCACGCTGACGTTGAATGCGCAGCTGGCTCGGAAGGTCGACGTCTCGGCCCCCGAGATGAGTAGACCGCAGTTCTGGTTCACCCTGAAACAGTCGTTCTGATGTTGCCGAGAGCTTTCCCTCCTCCCTCCCGTACAGCCCAGGCCGGACGGATTGCACTGCGCGGGCTTGCCCCGACTCTGCTGATCCTGGCTGCCCTGTGGCCCGGCCTGATGGCTAGCCCCCAAGCCCAGCCGGCTGCGACCGCCTCGACATCTGGGCCTGCAACCACGCTGCGGGCTCGGCTCGGGGCCGATGGGCATCTGGATGTGCATACGCTGACCCCTGATTCGGCCAGCCCGCCGCAGGCAGTGACCTCGCCCAGTGAAGCCCTGTCGACCGTCATTCGACCGATCGATCGACCGGCAGCACGCAGCCTCGACGAGTTGCTCGGCAACGAAACGCCCGCCAAGGTGCCACCCCCTCTGGCAGAGACGGCAGCGCCCGTACCGATAGAGCCCCCGACTCCCACCGCAGTGCCGGTCATCCCTGCGTCCCCAACGCCCAGGCCCCCGGTCGTTCACCCGGCACCCGAGATCGCCGTCCCGGACCCTGAGCCGATGCCGCAGCCGGTTGAGCCCGCCCCGTCCCACCCAGATCTGCCCGTTTCGGCAGCCTCTGCGGCCGCTCCTGCTGCACCGGCGGCCTCGGCGGTCAGCCCGTCGGCCCTCGACTCGGTCAAGGAAGCCTTCAGTCAACTCAGCCCCGGGGCCACCGCGGCTGTCGCGGTAGGGGTCGGAGTGGTATTAGCCGGCGCCGCAGCCATGCTCGGTGCCGCCGGCACCGTGGCCACCGCAACCACGGCCGCAGCCACCGCTGCTGCGGCCGGCACGGGGGTGTCCTGGCTGAGCTGGGTGGCGAGCTTCATTCAGAAGTTCATCGCCAAGATCATCGCCAACCCGCTGGAGTGGCTGCTACAGCAGTTCCTCAAGAACCGCCTGATCAAATTCTTCAAGCTGGAGCACGTCCTGACCCCGAAGGGGCTATGGCGTACGCTCAAGGCCCGCATCGGGGCTCGTTTCAAACGCCAGCGCGACCCGACCCTCCCTGAAGAGCCGGGCCGCTGAACGGCGAGTCAACGGCACCGGGACAGCGCCGGGATGGCGCTATCGAGACTCAGGACTTCGAGCCGCCGCCGAGTTGCTCACGCTCGCTGTCACTCAGCGGGCTGGACGAAGCGGCCGGCTTGGCACAGCCACCGCCGTGGCAACCCTGACCACCGCAGCCGTGTCCGCGGTGGCGGCAGCCGCCCGGACCGCGCAGACCGCCCACCAGCAGTCGAGCGAGCAGCAGCAGGCCGAGTGCCTGGAAGTAGCCGATCTCGTGCAGGCCGGGGAAGATCGA
>DALYHR010000154.1:0-5703 GCA_031970775.1 Burkholderiaceae bacterium
AAGAGTGAGGGCTTGCCGGGCAGGTGTCGGCCTGCCGTCAGTTGACTTGGCAATGATTGACTGGTCAAGTGTTTTGAACGATGAGCCCGACACCACCGCCTGCGACCTTCTATGACGCAGCCACCTACCAGCCCGAGCACAGCGTCGGCTGGTTGCTGCGCCGCGTCGTCAATTCGCTGGTCTCGCATATCGATGCGCGGCTGGCGGGTGAGGATCTGACCCACGCGCAGTGGGTGCCGCTGTACAAGCTCTGGCGCGGCGAGGTACGTACCGTGGCTGAGCTGGCGCGCGATCTACAGGTCGATCCGGCCGCGATGACCCGCGTCGTCGATCGCCTCGAAGCCAAGGGGCTGCTGCGCCGTGAGCGCTCGGCCCAGGACCGCCGCGTGGTCGAGTTGCTGCTGACCGACGCCGGTGCGCAGGCCGCCGCAGCGATGCCCGCGGTGCTGTCCGACGTCATCAATGCCCATCTGGCCGGCTTCAGCCACGACGAGTGGCAACAGCTGATGCAGCTGCTCGAACGCATGCTGCTCAACGGTCAGACCCTCCGCCTTCAAGCTCCGCCTTCCCCACCGACACCATGAGCGATCCTGTTTCGACTTCCGTACCGTCTGCTTCGCCACGCAATCCGCGTCGGCGCGCCTTGACCATCGTGGCTGCCGTGGCCCTGCTGGCGGCGGCGGGCACGGCCGTGTGGTGGTTCGGTTATGCCCGCTCGGTCGAGCACACCGACAACGCCTATGTGCAGGCCCCAGTGGTGCAGGTGAGCTCGCAGGTGGCGGGCACGGTGGTCGCCATCCTGGCTGACGACACTGATTTCGCTCGTAGCGGCCAGACCCTGGTCCGGCTCGATCCGACCGATGCGCGGCTGGCGCTGTCGCAGGCCGAAGCCCAGCTCGGGCAAGCGGTGCGCGAGGTACGGCAGCTCTTCGGCGGCAATGCTGCCCTGCAGTCGCAGGTGGCGGCGCGTCAGGCGGATCTGGCCCGTGCCCGCAGCGAGCTGGCCCGCGCCAGCGACGACGCGCAGCGCCGCACCAGCCTGAACGCCAGCGGCATGGTCGGGCAGGAAGAGCTCAACCATGCCCGCACCCTGGTTGAGACCGCGCGCAGCAATGTCGCCGCCGCTGAAGCGGCGGTGCAGGTGGCGCGCGAGCAGCTCGCTGCCAATCTGACCCTGACCGATGGCACGACTCTGGCAGCGCACCCGCGCGTCGAGCAGGCCGCTGCGCGCTTTCGCGAGGCCTGGATCGCCTGGCGGCGTACCGAAGTGCAGGCTCCGCTCGACGGCCACGTCGCCCGGCGCAGTGTGCAGGTCGGTCAGCGCTTAAGTGCCGGGCAGGCATTGCTGTCGCTGGTGTCGCTGCGCGAGGCCTGGGTCGATGCCAACTTCAAGGAAAGCCAGATCGAGCGCATGCGTATCGGCCAGCCGGCCACGCTGTGGGCTGATGTCTATGGCAAGTCGGTCGAATACCACGGCAAGGTGGCCGGGCTGGCCGCTGGCACCGGGGCTGCGTTCTCGCTGTTGCCGGCGCAGAACGCCACCGGCAACTGGATCAAGGTGGTGCAACGTGTGCCGGTGCGCATCGCCCTTGACCCCAAGGAGCTGGAGGCCCACCCGCTGCGTGTTGGCCTGTCGATGCAGGTGGTGGTCGATGTCAGCCGCCAGGACGGCGCCGTCCTGGCCAGGGAGCCGCGTGCAGCCGCAGTGACTTCGACCGAGGTCTATGACCGGCTCGGTACGGAGGCGCAGACTGAGGCGCACCGCGTGATGGCGGTGCAGGCCGCCGCTCAGCGCGTGCCGACGGGGCACTGATGGCGGCCCCCGCACCGGCTTCCGCGGGCGCAGCACTGGCCGCCCCGCCGCCGCTTGAAGGGCGCCAGCTGCTGATTGGTACGCTGGCGCTGTCAGCGGCCACCTTCATGAACGTGCTGGATTCGTCGATCGCCAACGTGTCGCTGCCGGCGATTGCCGGTGATCTGGGCGTGAGTCCGTCCCAGGGCACCTGGGTGATCACCAGCTTTGGCGTGGCCAACGCGATCTCGGTGCCGCTGACCGGCTGGCTGACGCAGCGCTTTGGTGCCGTGCGGCTGTTCATCGCCAGCGTGATCCTGTTCGTGCTGGCCTCCTGGCTGTGCGGGCTGGCGCCGTCGCTGGAGATGCTGGTGGTCTTTCGCGTGTTGCAAGGGCTGGTCGCCGGGCCAATGATTCCGCTGTCGCAGACGCTGCTGCTGGCCAGCTATCCGCGCACGCGAGCCGGCACCGCGCTGGCGTTGTGGGGCATGACCACGCTGGTCGCGCCGGTGGCCGGGCCGCTGCTGGGCGGCTGGATCACCGATAACGTCAGCTGGCCCTGGATCTTCTATATCAACGTGCCGGTCGGTCTGCTGGCAGCGGCGATGACCTGGAGCATCTACCGCCACCGCGAAACGCCTGTGCGCAAGCTGCCGATCGACCGTATCGGGCTGGCGCTGCTGGTGCTGTGGGTCGGCTCGCTGCAGCTGATGCTCGACAAGGGCAAGGAGCTGGACTGGTTCCACTCCACCGAGATCGTGGTGCTCGGTCTGCTGGCGCTGGGCGGCTTCGTGGTCTTTTTGATCTGGGAGCTGACCGAGGCCCATCCGGTGGTCGATCTGCGCTTGTTTGCGCGGCGCAACTTTGCCTTTGGGGCGGCGACGCTGTCGATCGCCTACGGACTGTTCTTCGGCAACATCGTGCTGCTGCCGCTGTGGCTGCAACAGTGGATGGGCTACAACGCGACGATGGCCGGCTGGGCGCTGGCGCCGGTGGGGTTGTTGGCGATTTTGCTGACTCCGCTGGTTGGCAAGAAGGTCTCGGTCTGGGATCCGCGCTGGATGGCTACGGGGGCCTTCTTCGGCTTTGCCTTCGTGCTGTGGCTGCGCGCGCAGTTCACGCCGCTGACCGACTTCCAGTCGATCCTGATTCCGACCCTGCTGCAGGGTGCAGCGGTGTCGTTCTTCTTCATCCCGCTGACCACGCTGACGCTGGCCGGGCTGGAGCCGGCGCGCATTCCGGCGGCGGCCGGGCTGTCGAACTTCGTGCGCATCACGGCTGGGGCGGTCGGTACCTCGATCGCCACCACGATCTGGGAAAACCGTGCGGTGATGCACCACGCCCATCTGGTCGAGCAGCTGGGGCCGGCCACGGCGCCGGAGTTGTCCGGTGCGCTGGAGCGGATGCAGCAGGGCGGACTCGATGCGGCTCAGGCGCTGGCGCAGATCAACCGGCTGGTCGATCAGCAGGCCTATACCCGTGCGGCCGACGACATCTTTCTGGTGTCGGCCTGGTGTTTCCTGGGGCTAATCGGGGTGTTGTGGTTCACGCGCCGCCCGGCATCAGCCACAGCAGCACCGAAGTCATGACCACGTAGCGGCCGAATTTGCCGACCGCCATCCAGCCCACGCAGGGCCAGAAAGGCAGGCGTAGCCAGCCGGCGACGGCGCAGAGCGGGTCGCCAACGCCGGGCAGCCAGCTCAGCAGGCAGGCCACCGGTCCCCAGCGCCGCAGCCAGCCCAGGGCGCGGTGCTCGGCGGTGTGGTGGGTGGCACGTTCGTAGAGCTTCTCGGCGCCGTAGCCCATCCACCAGCTCACCGCGCCGCCCAGCGTGTTGCCCACCGTGGCGACGAGGATCGCCGGCCAGAACAGCTCCGGGTTGAGCTTGATCAGTCCGAATACCGCCGGTTCCGAGCCCAGCGGCAGCAGGGTGGCCGAGACAAACGAGATCAGGAATACCGCGGTCAGCCCGACCTGCGGCAGTGCCAGGGCGTGCATCAGGTCGGCAAGGGCTTGGGCAATCCAGGCTTCCATCGGGGGCGCGCGTGCAGCGCAGTGGGCTCGGGTGGCTCAAATGTAATGTTGATCCAGCCCCTGTCGTCGAGTTGGGTCGGGCCGCTATACTCTGCCTCCTTTTTCAGCAGATGGCGGTGTCGCTGACCGTCAGCGCTGCGTCCTCTTTCCTCCCTCTCGCCCCCGTTTCACCCAGATTCATGCGCATCGGTCCCTACGCGCTGTCTGATCCGCTTTGCCTTGCGCCGATGGCCGGGGTCACGGATCGCCCGTTCCGCCAGCTGTGCCGGCGGCTCGGGGCTGGCCATGTGGTCGGTGAGATGGTGACCTCGCGACCGGAGGTGCGCGACAGCCGCAAGACGCTGACTCGCCTCGATCACCGGGGCGAATCCGCCCCGATCGCGGTGCAGATCGTCGGCACTGAGCCGGCCGAGATGGCTGACGCGGCGCGCTTCAACATCGACCGCGGCGCGCAGATCATCGACATCAACATGGGCTGCCCGGCCAAGAAGGTCTGCAGCAAGTGGGCCGGCTCGGCGCTGATGCAGGACGAGCCGCTGGCGCTGGCTATCGTCGAAGCGGTCGTCGCTGCCTGCGCTCCGCACGGCGTGCCGGTCACCCTGAAGATGCGCACCGGCTGGAGCGCTGAGGCTCGCAATGCCGTGTCGCTGGCCCGCAAGGCCGAGGCCGCCGGTGTGGCGATGGTCGCAGTGCATGGTCGCACCCGCGAGCAGGCCTACCGCGGCGCGGCCGAGCATGACACCGTCACGGCGGTCAAGTCGGCGCTGCGCATTCCGGTGGTCGCCAATGGCGATATCACGTCGCCCGCCCGCGCTCGCGCGGTGCTGCAGTCCACCGGCGCCGATGCGGTGATGATCGGTCGCGGGGCGATGGGGCGCCCCTGGCTGTTCGCGGCGATTCGCCACGAACTGTCCACCGGGGAGCCCATGCCTCAGCCCGACACCCTGCAGGTGCACGCCTGGCTGCACGAACAGCTGATCGAGCACCACGCGCTCTACGGCGAGTGGTCCGGCGTGCGCAGTGCCCGCAAGCACATCGCCTGGACTCTGGCCGACCTGCCGGGGTCCGAGGCCCTGCGTCAGCGCATCAACGGGCTGGAAACCGCCCAAGCCCAGCTCGATCTGTTGAATGAATGGTTCCAGGCTTTGGCGCAGCAGCATCCGCAGCTGCCCTGGTCCTGGCCCGATAACCCGACCCATCAAGCCCTTGCCGCATGAGTTCGGAACCTTCCGCTTCCCCCAACGCTGCACCGGAGAGTCCGGTCAGCCTCGATGCCTGTATTCGTGCCACGCTGGCGACCTATTTCGCCGATCTGGGCGCTTCCGAACCCCATGCGCTGTACGACATGGTGGTCAAGGCGGTCGAGCGGCCGCTGCTCGATGTGGTGATGCAGCGTGCCGAAGGCAACCAGAGCCGCGCTGCTGAGTGGCTCGGCATCAACCGAAACACCCTGCGCCGCAAGCTGCTGGAGCATCAGCTGGTCAAGTGACCGCAGCCCGCGATTTCCGTATTTCCATTCCCTGTCCCCGAGCTTTCTCTGATCATGGCCCTGACCGCACTTCTTTCCGTGTCTGACAAGACCGGCATCGTCGAATTCGCCCAAGCCCTGCACGGGCATGGCATCAAGCTGCTCTCGACGGGCGGCACCGCCAAGCTGCTGGCCGCCAGTGGCCTGCCGGTGACGGAAGTCAGCGAGATCACGGGCTTTCCCGAGATGCTCGACGGCCGCGTCAAGACCCTGCATCCGCGCGTGCATGGCGGCCTGCTGGCTCGCCGCGCCCTGCCGGAGCACATGGCAGCACTCAAGGAACACGGCATCGAGACGATCGATCTGCTGATCATCAATCTGTACCCGTTCGCGCAGGCGACGGCCAAGG
>DALYHR010000155.1:0-5647 GCA_031970775.1 Burkholderiaceae bacterium
TTCCACATCGGCACGCGGCGGGCTTCCTTGAGGCGCATGGCCTGGGGCAGGCGCATTTCGGGGCTCAGCACCCAGGCGGTCCAGCCGGAGTACTGCCGCTTCCAGTGACTGGCCAGGGCGCTGAAGAAGGCCGAAGCGCTGCTGCCATCCTCGAACTGCTCGCGCGAGGCTGAGCCGGTGCCCTTGGCGTCGATGCGCTCGCCGTAAGGCGGGTTGAGCATCAGCACGCCGGATTCGGTCGGCGCGGGCCGTTGCAGGGCGTCGGCGGTCTTGAACTCGATGGCGCGCGCCACGCCGGCCCGCTCGGCATTGCGGGTGGCGAAGTCGGTCATGCGGAAGGACACGTCGCCAGCGTGCACCGCGACGCGCGGTGCCACCACAGCCGCGCGGGCCTGTGCCTTGAGATCGCGCCAGGTCACGGCCTCGCCGCGGAAGGGGCCGAGCTTTTCGAAGGCGAAGCTGCGCTGTAGGCCGGGGGCGATGTTGCAGGCCATCTGTGCGGCCTCGATGGCGATGGTGCCGGCGCCGCAGCAGGGGTCGAGCAGGGGCAGATCGCTTTCGCGGCCCTGCCAGCCTGCGGCGGCCAGCATCGCGGCGGCCAGGGTTTCCTTCAGGGGAGCTTCGCCCTTGGCCTCGCGCCAGCCCCGCTTGAACAGGGCCTCGCCGCTGAGGTCGACGTAGAGCACGGCGTGGTAGTCGTGCAGGTGCAGCACCAGGGAGAGGTCCGGGTGATGCGGATCGACATCGGGGCGGTCGCCGGTGGCGTCGCGCATGGCGTCGCAGACGGCATCCTTGATGCGCAGGCTGGCGAAATGCAGGCTCTGCAGCGGCGAGCGGATCGCTGTGGTGTCGACCCGCAGCGTCTGGCGCGGACTGATCCAGTCGTGCCACCGCACGGTACGAGCCAGGTCGTAGAGATCCTGTTCGTCCTGATAGTCCGACTCGGTGACCTGCCAGAGCACGCGCTGGGCCAGTCGGCTGTGCAGATGCAGGCGCAGCGCCGAGGCCGTGCTGCCGATCAGCGACACCCCGCCGCGTCCGGCCTGCACCGATTCGGCGGCACGCTGGGCCCCCCCTTCCAGGAGGATGCGACGCACCTCGTCAGCCAGCAGGGGCTCCACGCCATTGGCGCAGGGCAGGAACAAGGGGGAGGGAGCAAGGGTCTGGGTCACGGCGGTGCTTCGGCTGGCCAAAGCGCGATTGTCCCGCAGTGGCTCGTCGAGAATTGTTACAAGTGACCGAAGACCCCTTCAGCCCCAGTCGCGACAATGCGAGCTTTCACCGATGCCGACCTTGCGGGGTGCGGCGTCGGTTTTGCCTCAACTGAAGTGGAGTCCTCTCGATGAACAAGATCTCGATCCGTACCTTTGTCCCCGCAGCCACCGTAGCTGCTGCTTTGCTGATCAGCGGCTGCGCCAACATGAGCGAAACCCAGAAGGGCACCGCGATCGGTGCTGCTGGCGGTGCCGCCCTGGGCGCCCTGATCAGCAAGGGCACTGGCGGTAGCGCTGGCAAGGGTGCTGCAATCGGCGGCGTGGTCGGCGCTGTGGCCGGCAACATCTGGTCGAAGAAGATGGAAGAGAAGAAGGCCGCGATGGAAGCCGCGACCAAGGGCACCGGCGTCGACATCAGCCGCACCGCCGACAACCAGCTCAAGGTCAACGTGCCGGGCGACTTCTCCTTCGATGTCGGCCAGGCCAAGGTCAAGCCGGTGATGCAGCCGGTGCTCGACAAGCTGGCCGCCGGTCTGGATGCGACCCATCAACTGTCGATCGTCGGCCACACCGACAGCACCGGCAACGATGCCGCCAATCAGGCGCTGTCGCTGCACCGTGCCGAGTCGGTGCGCGACTACCTGGCCGGCAAGGGCATCGCCGCTTCGCGTGTCCAGGTCAGCGGCGAAGGCGAACGCCAGCCGGTGGCGGACAACAGCACCGCCGACGGCCGTGCCCGCAACCGCCGTGTCGAGATCTTCCTGCGCGAAGCACAGCAGTAATCTCGCCGGAGCAGGCAGGGCTTGAGGACGCTCAGCCCTGCTGCTTGAGGATCCGGGCCGCTTCGATCGCGAAGTAGGTCAGGATGCCGTCGGAGCCCGCGCGCTTGAACGCCATCAGCGCCTCCATCATCACGCCGTCGTGATCGATCCAGCCGTTCTGGGCGGCGGCCTTGATCATGGCGTACTCGCCACTGACCTGGTAGGCGAAGGTGGGCATGCGGAACTCGTCCTTGACGCGCCGGACGATATCCAGATACGGCAACCCGGGCTTGACCATCACCATGTCAGCGCCTTCGGCGATGTCGAGTGCAACCTCACGCAGCGCCTCGTTGCTGTTGGCCGGGTCCATCTGATAGACCTTCTTGTTGCTCTTGCCCAGATTGCCGGCCGAGCCGACCGCATCGCGGAACGGGCCGTAGAAGCTGCTGGCGTACTTGGCGCTGTAGGCCATGATCCGGGTGTGGATCAGATGATGGTCTTCGAGCTCGCGGCGAATCGCCCCGATGCGGCCGTCCATCATGTCGCTCGGCGCGACGATGTCCACGCCGGCCTGTGCCTGAACCAGCGCCTGACGGCGCAGCACTTCGACCGTTTCGTCGTTGAGCACGTAGCCGGTGTCGTCGATCAGACCGTCCTGGCCGTGGGTGGTGTAGGGGTCGAGGGCCACATCGGTCATCAGACCGAGTTCGGGGAAACGGCGCTTGAGTTCGGCGACCGCCGTCGGCACCAGACCATCCGGATTGAAGGCCTCACGGCCATCGGCAGTCTTGCGCGATGAGTCGATGACCGGGAACAGCGCCATCACCGGAATGCCCAGACTGACGCACTGCTCGGCCACGGCGAAGAGCCGGTCCAGGCTGTGGCGCTGCACGCCGGGCATTGAACCGACGTCCTGGGTCTGCCCCTGGCCTTCGAGCAGGAAGACCGGATAGATCAGGTCATGAACGGTCAGGGTGTTCTCGCGCACCAGTGCCCGTGAGAAGGCATCACGACGCAGACGACGGGGGCGGTGGAGCGGATAGGGGGCGGGATGGGTCATGGTGTGGCGTACTGGATAGAGGTCGAACGTCGGTTTCGAGGCAACGTAATCCGGGGGTGCATTCTCTCTTGCAGCCGATTGGGCGTGTGCTATATTCGTCCCCGAGCGATGCGCCGCGAGGCCGTCGCTCCCTGCTTTTCCTCCCTGAGCAGGTGCCTTACCGTGTTGACAGCGCTAAGGCTTTGCAGCCCCAACCCACGGTTGGGGCTCTTTTTTTTGTGCCTGCATTTCTGACGGGCCCCGTCGTGCGATGGGGCATGGGCTCATCAGCGATGACGATGGTCGTCGCGAGGGCGGGTGTTCTCGAAGGGCACCGGCCGAGTGGCGTGCAGCTCATCAAACCAGGACGACTGCGGGGGCGCCATCGGATCCTCAAACTCGTCTCCGCCCATCGGAATCGTGATGGGATTCGTGCCAGGCTGGTAGTGCACTCGGTCGCCATGCTCGACAGGGGTATGGCTTGCGGGGCGTGAATGTTCCTGATCGCGAACGATGGCCTTGCGCACGGCCGCGGGGTCAGGAAGCATCTCGTCGTTCCAGACGTAGTGCGCTACGCCGGCTGCCTTCATCACCCGCTGAACGCGCGCCCGGCGCTTGCGGCTGCGGTCGTTTTCCGGACGTGCCGGATCCCGGACATCAATGACCGCCACGATCGCCGATTGCGGATCGCAGACCAGCAGGTCAACGCAGACATTGCCGACGCGTCGCATCCATTCGCTGTAGGACAGCCGGGTCGGTACGCGAATGAAACGGGCCACAGGCACCTGCGTCAGCACCATGTAGTCCGGCAGGGCCTTGCGCAGGACCTCGAAGGCATCGCGCTGATGAGGCGTGAGCAGCCGTGTGGCGTGTGAGGGCCAGCCGGCGACGGTATCAACGTTGTCAAGGATCCGGTTGGTGCCGGCCCTGCGCTTGCGGCCCTTGCGCTGCCAGCGGCCGCGCGTGGCGTAGGCCAGAGCGGCCGCCAGACTCAGCCCGATCAGGATCAGCAGGCCGGTGGAAAGTTCCATGATGTCGTCGCTCCCGTCTTCATGTTCCGAAACCTGGCGGGCCAGCGCTGAATCGAGGTCAGCCGCCGCGGCCGAGCAGGCCACGACCGCCGCCGCCCATGCGCTTCATCATTTTCATCAGGCCGCCGCCACGCATCTTCTTCATCATGTCACGCATCTGACCGAACTGATTGAGCAGTCGGTTGACCTCCTGAACCTGAACGCCTGCGCCGGTCGCGATGCGGCGTTTGCGGCTGGCCTTGATCAGATCCGGCTTGCTGCGTTCCAGCGGGGTCATGGAACGGATGATGCCTTCCATGCGACGCATGTCGCGCTCGGCCTTGCTCATGTCGGCCTGACCGGCCTTGGCGGCCAGTTCGGTGGGCAGCTTGTCGATCAGCGTCGACAGCCCGCCCATCTTCTTCATCTGGCTGAGCTGCGACAGGAAGTCGTTCAGATCGAAATCGGCACCAGACTTGACCTTCTCGGCCAGCTTCTGGGCCGATTCGAGATCAACGCCCTTTTGCACCTCCTCGACCAGCGCGACGATGTCGCCCATGCCCAGCACACGGCCGGCGTGACGCTCGGCGTCGAAGACTTCCAGACCGTCGATCTTTTCGGACACGCCGGCGAACTTGATCGGTGCCCCGGTGACCTGGCGGACCGACAGCGCCGCCCCGCCGCGCGAGTCGCCGTCGAGCTTGGTCAGCACGATGCCGGTCAGCGGCAGTGCTTCCTTGAAGGCGCGCGCCGTGTTGATTGCATCCTGACCCTGCATGGCGTCGACCACGAACAGGGTTTCGACCGGGTCGAGCGTGGCGTGCAGGTCGCGAATCTCGGCCATCAGGGCCTCGTCGATCGCCAGCCGGCCGGCGGTATCGACCAGCAGCACGTCGAAGAAGTGCTTTTTGGCGTAGTCGACCGCGGCCAGCGCGATGTCGCGGGGCTTTTGGCTCGGGTCGGACGGAAACCACTCGCCACCGGCCTGTTTGGTGACGGTTTCGAGCTGCTTGATGGCCGCAGGGCGGTAGACGTCGGCCGAGACGGTCAGCACCTTCTTGCGGCGCTTGTCGATCAGATGCCGGGTCAGTTTGGCGGTGGTGGTGGTTTTGCCGGCGCCCTGCAGGCCGGCCATCAGGATGATCGCCGGGGGCTGGGTGGCCAGATTGAGATCGGCCACGCCTTCGCCCATCGTGGCGCTGAGCTCCTTGTGGACGATGCCGACCAGGGCCTGACCGGGCGAGAGCGAGCCGATCACCTCCTGACCGAGTGCCTTGTCCTTGACGCGAGCGACGAAGTCGCGCACCACCGGCAGGGCGACGTCGGCCTCCAGCAGGGCCAGACGGATCTCGCGCAGCATGTCCTGGACATTCGACTCGGTGATGCGGGCCTGGCCGCGCATCGATTTGACCAGTCGGGAAAGTCGTTCTGAAAGTGCTGAGGCCATGCGCGGATCGAGTCGGGTCGGAGGAAATGAAGAACTGCCCAGGGTACGCGGCCGGTGGCGCGAAAGTACACTGTGCGGGTGATTCTATCGACCCCATCCGCCTCGAATCCGACCCCCTGGGTCGTCGTGCCGGCCCTGCTGGCGGTTCTGACCTACCTGCTGGTGCTTGGCATGCA
>DALYHR010000156.1:0-5604 GCA_031970775.1 Burkholderiaceae bacterium
CCACCGGTGGCGGTCAGGTTCAACCCCGCCGAGGGCGCTGTGGTGGTGCCGTCATACACCTTGGTCGCCGTGCCACCGAATCGGGCGGTGAGCGTCGGGGCGACGGTGTAGAACAAGCCGTTGCCAGTGGCTTGAGCGGGCGCCGTCACACCCAAGGTGGCGTTGTACTGCTTGAACCCCGCCACCAAACCACCCAGACGATCGTTGGCCGGCGTCGCCGACCAGATCTGCCAGTTGCCGTTGGGGGTCGACAGCGCATTGGCTCCGGCGTTGTTGACGAAGCTCTGCCCGGCTGACATCACCAGCGCCGAGGTACTCGGTGCCGTCGAGGTCAACCCGGCATTCAGGGTCAGTGCAGTGCCGGCGTTGAGCACCAGCGACCCGGCCACGGTAGCTGCCGCGTTGACCGTGATGTTGTTGGTCGCCGCCAGGGTCAGTGTGGTGCCGGCCGGGGCCAGTGCAGCCAGCTGGCTCGGGGTGTAGTCCGGACCCGGCACGATGCCGCCGGTCACCAGCCAGACCGCACCCGCATTGGCCGGGCCACCCACCGGCGAGAAGCTCGGGCTGTCGATCACATAGCTGCTGTTGACCAACCCGGTGATACCGCCAGAGCTGAGGAAATCGCCCGCAGCGTGCCCAACCAGCGAATTGACCGCAGAGACCGTACCGGACGTGCTCAGGGTGCCATTGGCCCAAGTCGCCGCTCCGGTGCCCAGGCTCCAGTTCGGGCTGCTGATGACGTAGTTGCCGTTAGCCAGCGCCGTCACCCCACCCGAGCCCACCAGGTCACCCTGTACGCCCCCCGTCATCGAATTGGCGGCGCTGACCGTGCCAGCACTGCTGACCGAGCCATTCACCCAGGTCACAGCGCCGATCCCGTTGACACCGCCACCGCTCCCCCAGTCCGGGCTGCTGATGACGAAGTTGCCGTTGCTCAGCGCCGTCACGCCGCCGGTGCCGATCTGGTCACCCGGCACGGCTCCAGTGATCGAGTTGGCGGTCAGAACAGGCCCCGTTGTCCCGCCCCAGCCATTGCCCCAGGTCACTGCCCCGAGGCCCATCGGGTCACCACCGCCCCAGGCCGGACTGTTGACAACGTAGTGCCCATTGCTGAGCGCCGTCACCCCGCCAACGCCAACCCAGTCTCCGGCAATACTTCCGGTCAGCGAGTTGGTCGACGAGATGGCCCCGACCACCCCGGCCGTCCCGCTACCCCAGGTGGCCGCACCGAGGTTGCCGCTCCAGTTCGGACTGCTGACTACGTAGTTGCCGTTGCCGATCAGTGCGGTCACACCGCCAGAGCCCACCCGGTCGCCCGCTTGAGCCCCCACCAGTGAATTCGCGGCCGTAACCACCGCACCAGCGCCGGCGGCCGTGCCATCCATCCAGGTGGCCGCCCCAGTGTTACCACCCCAATTCGGGCTGCTGACCACGTAGTTGCCGTTGCTCAGCGCAGTCACACCGCCGGCGCCGACCTGATCGCCACGCTGTGCGCCGATCAACGAATTGGGCCCGCCCGGCGCACCCAGCACACCGGTGAGTCCGAGCAGACCATCGCCCCAGGTCACTGCGCCGATGTTGCCGTTCCAGTTCGGGCTGCTGATCACGTAATGGCCGTTCGTCAGCGCCGTCACGCCCCCCGCGCTGACCTGATCGCCCGCAGCGTTGCCGATCAGCGAGTTGGCCGAGGACACCGCCGCAGCCCCGACGGTGGTGCCGCTCATCCAGGTCGCCGCGCCGAGCCCTTGCCCGGCTTGGCCGCCACTGCCCCAATCCGGACTGCTGATGACGTAGTTGCCGTTGGCCAGCGCCGTCACACCGCCCGAGCCGAGCAGATCGCCCACCGCCGCGCCCACCAGGGAATTGGCCGCCGTGACCGGGCCGACCGTCCCGCCCAGGCCATTGCCCCAGGTGATCGCGCCCAGCCCCCACGGCGTGCCAGCGCCGCCGCCCCAGTCGGGCGTGCAGACCACGTAGTTGCCGTTGCTCAGCGCGGTCACCCCACCGGCGCTGACCAGATCGCCCGCATTAAGGCCGACCAGCGAATTGGCCGCCGACACCGTGCCCGACACCCCGGTCAGCCCGCTGCCCCAGGTGACTGCGCCCATGCCCGTCGGATCGCCGCCGTTCCAGAACGGGCTGCTGGCGACGAAGTTGCCGTTAGTCAGTCGGGTCAGACCGCCGGCCCCCACCTGATCGTTGGCCCGATTGCCATAGAGCGCGGAAATCAGCGCTCCGGTCGTGCCGTTGTAGAGAAACACCGCCCCGGCCGCCGTGTTGCCGAAGTTGTCGAGCGGTGAGGCCACCGCCACATTGCCGCCGGCCGTCTCGATCACCCCGCCGTTGCCATGCTGAAGCGAAGCGGCCAGATTGGGGTTGATCAGATCGATGTAGCTCAGGGGCGACACCGGCGAGCCGATCACGATGTTGGCCGGGTCGAGCAGCGTCTGCCCGCCCAGGCCCGGGTCCACCGTGCCACCCATCGTCAGCGTGCCCAGGCCGGAGATTTCGATGAAGCCCGCCGACGTGGCGTTGCCGGCCCGGGCTGCGCCGTTGAAGAAGGTGTCGCCCTGCGACCAGGCCACCACGCGGCCACCGGCGCCAGCCGCGCTCAGTTCGGTGCCAGCCATCACCAGCCGGTCGGTGCTGACGCTGACCTGCCCGCCCTGCACGGCGCCGTCGGCCAACAGGCGCCCGGAGAGGTAGTCGGCCCCACCCCCTTGCAGGGTGATCTGGCCGCCAGCTGTTGCCCCGGAAGCACTCAGGGTGGACTGCCGGGTCTGCAGCAGGGTCTGGGTGGTGGTGACGCCGATCTGCCCGCCGACACCCTGCGTGCCGTCAGCCCGGATCGTGCCGTCCAGCAGCGCCGAGCGCGCCGAGAGGGTCACGAGGCCGCCGGTGGGACCCGACACATCCAGCGTGCCGGACTGCGACACCACGTCGCCGACCAGTTCGATCTCGCCGCCGCGACCCTGCAGGCCGCGAGCCTGCGTCAGGCCGCTGGTGCGCACCACGGCGCTGATCAGGGCATCGGCACTCTGGGCGCTGAGCACCACCCGACCGCCATCGGCCGCCACGGTGCCGAGTTGCTCCACCAGCGCGCCCGCTGCTCCGGCCGGTACCGCGATGCGCAGCAGGCCGTCCCCGGCGAAATCGAGCGTCATCGCACGGCCCGCCGCCAGCGCCACGCTGCCGAGTTGTGCCGTCACCGAGCCGGTATTGCTGACCTGTCCGCCCAGCAGCGCCACATAGCCCCCGGGTTGGCCATCGGTAGCGATCACCCCGGCATTGCTGACAACTCCGGCCTGCCCGGAAAAATTGAGCCGGCCGGCCATGAAATCGGTATCGCCCAGGTCCAGGGTCGAAGCCACCAGACCATGCACATTGACCTGTGCGTTTCGTCCGAACAACACGCCCGACGGATTGATCACAAACACTTGGCCATTGGCCTGCAGCAGGCCGTCGATCTGGCTCGGCGTGGCGCCGCTCACCCGGTTCAGGGCGACAGAGGCGGCATCGGGCTGACTGAAACGCACCTGCGACTGCGCGCCGATGTCGAAGCTCGTCCAGTTGATCACCGCCCGCGGCGTGGCCTGCTGCACCGTCAGCAGCGCCGTCGACGGAGTCACCGTCGTCGACACGGTGGCCGCCCCCTGAGTCACCTGGGGCCCGGTCGGCAGTGCCGTCGGAGCCGGCGCGGCGGCAAAGGCCTGGCCCAGCAACGCCCACCCGGTCAGGCAGCCGATCCAGCCGCCGCTCGGCCGCCGAAGACCCATGCGCTGCACCGCCTGCACGATCAACGTGAGGCGGCGTGCATCGTCAGAGCCTGAAGAACGTCGAGCCGGCAACATGCGCTGGGACTTCGGAATGCGAGGACACGCCCCGCACGGGGCCAAAAAACCGCGGCATCTTATGCGCAAGTGCCGCGAAATCCGCTGACGCATCAACGGTTTGCAACACTGTGAACGCAGATCATTAAAGACCGGTTAATACCGGTGCCGCCCCGCCCCACCGACTCGCAGGTACAGCCTCGCCAGCCAGGTCACCAGGGTGTGCCCGATCCGGCGCCCCCAACGCCCCGGCCACCTGGTGGTCAGCTCCTCGGCCGGGTCGATCTGCCGGCTGGCGGCGAAGGCCAGATCCAGCTCGGCGCTGAGCCGGGCGTTGAAGATCGCGTCATCGACGATCAGGTTGGCCTCCAGGTTGAGCAGCAAGGACAGCGGATCGATATTCGAGCTGCCCACCGTCGCCCAGTCATCGTCAATCACCGCCACCTTGGCATGCAGGAAGGCCGGCGTGTACTCGTGAATCCGCACACCATGGCGCAACAGGCCTTCGTACAGCACGCGGGCCGCCAGGGCGGCCAGCCGATAGTCGACCTTGCCCTGCAGCAACAGCCGCACCTCGACGCCTCGCCGTGCCGCATCGATCAGCGCCCGGCGGAATTCGCCCCCCGGGTAGAAGTAGGGAGTCACCAGCCAGATTCGCCGTCGTGCCGAACGAATCACTTCGGTATAGGCCCGCTCGATGGTGCGGCGCTGTCGCAGGTTGTCGCGCACCACGAAAGCCGCTCGCACCGGCCGCATCGACAGTTCTGCCGGGTGGCGCCAGCCGCTCAGCCGCAACTGCCCGAGCAGGGCCTGCATCTGCGCGAGGCGGTTGGGGCCGCGCAACAGTTCGCGCACCTCTTCGCGCCAGTCCTGCCCGAACGACGCCCGCAGCCAGACCGCCCGCACCGCCTGCTCCATCGGCAACACCACCCGGCCCTGCACCGCCACAGCGAAATCGAGCCGCGGCATCTCGGTGTGACCGTGGTTGAGGTCATAGCGATCGTCGATCAGGTTGATGCCACCGATGAAGGCTGCCTCGCCGTCAACGACACAGACCTTCATGTGCATGCGGCGCAGCTGACTGGGCTGCAGCCAGTGCGTCCAGCGCGATAGTGGACGAAAGACCCCGAGGGCCACGCCGGCCTCGATCAGACGGTCCGACAGTTGTTCCAGGGCACGCCCGGAGCCAAATCCATCCAGCACGACCCGCACCCGCACCCCGCGCCGGGCCGCTGCCTCCAGGGCCGCGATCACCGGCATCACGGCGGCATCGCCATGCAGGATGTAGCTGGCCAGCCAGATCTCGTGGCGCGCCGAGGCGAAGGCCCGACACATCGCCGGGAAGAGTTCGCCCCCGCCGCGCAGCAGCGCCACGCGGTTCTCGCCGCTGAAAACCGGACGCGGCATCAGGTACCAGGCCCAGGCCGCTCCAACCGGGGGCTCACCCCGGGGTCGCGGAGCCGGGCCGGGCTTCATGTCAGGGCCAGATCAACCACCAGGGGCAGATGGTCCGACATGCGCGCCCAGATCGCACCACGCGGCACCAGCGTGGCCTGGCAGCACAGACCACGGGTGTAGACCCGGTCGAGCGCGAAGATCGGCGAGCGCGACGGAAAGGTCCGCGGCCAGATCTCGGCCTGCGGTGCACGGGCTCGGCGCAGACCCACCGCCGACATCACCGGGTCGAGCCGCTCGCCCCAGTCATTGAAGTCCCCCGCCACCACCAGCGGCGCACCGGGCGGCACGCGCTCATGCAGATAGGCCCCGAGCCGCA
>DALYHR010000157.1:0-5523 GCA_031970775.1 Burkholderiaceae bacterium
TGCCAAGACCACCCCTGCCGTTGACGTCTGAACAGCCCGACAGCGAGCCCGAGCCACAGCGGCCCGAGCCAGGGCAGCAGCGGCACATAGTCCTCGGTGATGGGCTTGTGCGTCATCAAACCGATCCAGCCGGTCCAGCGGCTGTCGAATACGGCGAAACCACCCAGCACCGCAGGCATTGCCGCCACCACCAGCCCCGCCAGCCCCCACAGCAGGGCCCGCTGCCCGAACAACGTCATCAGCAGCATCGTCAGCGGCAGCATCAAGGCCATGGCGTGCAGCACCCCAAACCAGATGAAGCTGCGGGGGAACATCACGTACGAACCGAGGCTGACCGCCAGCGCACAGCCCGCCACCTGCAGCCAGCGCCGCACGAAGGCCATATCGAAACCGCGATGGCGCCGCAGCGCCAGCGCCCAGCCGGCGCAGAATAGGAAGAGCGACAGGATGACCGTGCGCTGCCCCGTCCAGAACGGGTCGGCGTAGAAGTTCTGCCGCGTCATCAGACCGGCGTGATTGAGATCGAAGGCGCCGTGAAAGGCGGCCATCCAGATCATCGCGAAGCCGCGAAGGGCATCCAGTCCCGCTTCGCGACTCTGGCGAGCCGGACTGCGGGCTGTGGCAGCATCGTTCGCTTGTGTCATGGTTCGGACGATAACCCACCCCTCCTACTGACTATGAGTTCGCTGCCCGCCCGCAGCGCTGCCGAGCAGCAGCGCCTTGATCTGACCCTGCAGGAGTTGTTCGAGCAACGCATCACCTTCAACACCGTGATCGGACTGCGCATCGGCCCGGATTCGCCCGCCACGCTGCAGTTCGAGATGCGCCCCGAGCTGATCGGCCACTACCTGCATGGCCGCCTGCACGGCGGTGTGATCTCGACCGCGCTCGACACGGTCGGCAGTCTGGCGCTGATGCGCGCGATCGCCGACAAGCACGCCCACGAGAGCACCGAGCAGATCCTGACCCGCTTTGCCCGCATGGGCACGATCGATCTGCGCGTCGATTTTCTGCGCCAGGGCCTCGGTTCGAGGTTCACCGCTTCGGCTGAGGTCACCCGAGTCGGTGGCCGCATTGGCTCGACCCAGATGCGGCTGCTCAACGAAGAAGGCCTGCTGATCGCCACCGGTGCAGCGACCTATGTGATCAGCTAAGCCAGATTCAGGCGTCGAAATCGTCGCCGTCTGCAGCAGCAGCGACTTCACCGCCCTGCACCTGATCCTTGAGCTTCTGGCTGGCGTGAAAGGTGACGACCTGCCGCGCACGGATCGGAATCACTTCGCCCGTGCGCGGATTTCGTCCGGGCCGCGGCGCCTTGCGCCGGACCTGAAAGTTGCCAAAGCCGGTGAGCTTGACCTCATCGCCCCGCAGCAGCGCTGCATGGATATGGTCGAAGAAGGCTTCGACCATATCCTTGGCCTCGCGCTTGTTCAGGCCGAGCCGTTCGAACAGCAATTCGGACAGCTCGGCCTTGGTCAGCGAAGGTCCGCCGCCCGGTGGATCCTCACCGTGGGTCGATTCGCTGGCCGCCATCTCAGGCTCCCCGCAGGCGAGCGCCGACAGCGGTCTGGGCGGCTTCGATCACGGCCTTGACGGCCGCATCGCTGCGCTCGTCGGTCAGCGGAGCCTCGTCGTCGAGCAGTTCCAGCCGGATCGCCAGACTGCGCTCGCCGGGCTCGAAGCCAGCAGCACCGGCAACGGGACGATAGACGTCGAACAGCTTGGCACTGCGCAGCAGGCCGCCGGTTGCGGCACCGAGCAGGCTGCCGATCACCGCATCGTGCCCGACCGACTCACCCACCACCAGCGCGATGTCGCGCATCACCGCCTGCTGGCGGGCCACCGGCACAGCCGCCGGCACCACCCGTTCCATCACCGCTGCGGCATCGAGTTCGAACAGCACCGGCGCACCCTGCCCGGCGGGCAGGTCGTAACCTTGACGCCAGCGCGGATGCAACTCACCGACGAAGCCGATCACGCGACCGTCCAGCTCAACGCGAGCACAGCGGCCCGGGTGCATCGCCGGGTGCTCGGCTGCGACGAAATTGGCCACACGCGGTGCCAGCAGCGCCTCGACATCGGCTTTGATGTCGAAGAAATCGACGGCGCGCTCCCTGGCGGCCCATTGCAGCGGCTCAGCCGAGCCCCAGGCCAGACCGGCGACCTTGAGCGGCTGATCGATGCCGGCCACGGTCTGTTCGCTGGTCAGTACGCTGGCATCGCGCTTGAAGACGCGGCCCAGCTCAAAGACGCGCACGCGGGTGGCGCGGCGAGTCAGGTTGAGGCGCAGCACCTGCAGCAGAGAGCCGATCAGGCTCGAGCGCATCACCGATAGCGGCGCGGCGATCGGGTTGAGCAGCCGGATCGGATCGGCATTGCCGGCCAGTTCCAGCTCCCAGCGTGCTTCAACAAAGCTGAAGTTGATCGTCTCCTGGTAGTCGAGCGCAGCCACCGCACGGCGCAGCGCATGGCTGCCGCGCTGCGCTTCAGGGCGCACGCGGGCGACCACCGGACCGACCGGAGCGATCGAAGGCAGCTTGTCGAAGCCGATGACGCGGATGACCTCTTCGATCAGGTCTTCCTCGATCTCCAGATCGAAACGCCAGCTCGGCGGGGTCACCGTCAGCACACCCTCGCCTTCGGTGAACTGCAGGCCCAGCCGATGGAACACCTCGGCGCACTGCGCTTGCGTCACCGGCATGCCGATCACCTTGGCGGCGCGGGCAACCCGAAGCTGAACTGGTGCCTTGACCGGCAGGTTGACCACGTCATCCGTCACCGGGCCGCAGGCAGTCGCTTCGCCGCCGCAGATGCCCAGAATCAGCTGCGTGATGCGCTCAATGCGCTCGACGGTCTGCGCCGGATCGACTCCGCGCTCGAAGCGGTGTCCGGCGTCGGTGCTGAAGTTGAAACGGCGCGAGCGACCCGCCACCGCATCCGGCCACCAGAAGGCGGCTTCGACGTAGACGTTTCGCGTCTCATCGCCCACAGCCGTCGCGTCGCCACCCATGATGCCGGCCAGCGACTCGATGCTCTGGGCACCGTCGCTGCGCTCGTCGGCGATCACGCCGACCTGAGCATCGAGCGCGATGGTGTTGCCGTTGAGCAGCTTGAGTTGCTCGCCATCGCGACCCCAGCGCACCACCAGACCGCCGTGGATCTTGTCGAGATCGAAGATGTGGGTCGGCTGGCCGGTCTCGAACATGACGTAGTTCGAGATGTCGACCAGCGCGCTGACCGAGCGCTGTCCGCAACGCGCCAGCCGGTCGACCATCCATTGCGGCGTCTTGGCGGTGGTGTCGATGCCGCGCACGATGCGACCGGAGAAGCGTCCGCACAGATCGGGCGCCTCGACGCGGACCGCCACGGTATCGCTCAGCGTGGATTCGACCGGCGGCGCCGACAGCGGCTGCAGCGGCGCACCGGTCAGGGCGGCGACTTCGCGGGCGATGCCGTAGACACTCAGGGAGTGGCCCAGATTGGGCGTCAATTTCAGGGTGAACAGCGTGTCGTCGAGCTTGAGGTACTCGCGGATGTTCGTGCCCACCGGCGCATCGGCCGGCAGCTCCAGCAGACCGGCGTTTTCCTCGGAGATCTTCAGCTCGCGCGCCGAGCACAGCATGCCGAAGCTCTCGACGCCGCGCAGCTTGCCCTTGCCGATCTTGAAGGGCTTGCCATCCTCGCCCGGCGGCAGCTCGGCACCGACGGTGGCCAGAGGCACCTTGATACCAGCGCGGGCGTTGGGCGCGCCGCAGACGATCTGCAGCGGGCCTTCCGGGCTGAAACCACCGGCATTGACGGTGCAGACACGCAGCTTGTCGGCGTTGGGGTGCTGCTCGGCCGTCAGGATCTCGGCGACCACGATCCCGCTGAAGGCAGGGGCTGCCGGTCGCAGCTCCTCGACTTCCATGCCGGACAGGGTCAGCAGGTCAGCGAGCTGTTGGGTGGTCAGGTCAGGGTTGCAGAATTCGCGCAACCACGATTCGGGAAATTGCATCTTGGAAACTCCTAAGCGTGGTGGCAGCGGATCAACGGAATTGGCCGAGGAAGCGCAGATCGCCCTCGAAGAACAGCCGCAGGTCATTGACGCCGTAGCGCAGCATGGTCAGGCGATCCAGCCCCATGCCAAAGGCAAAACCGATCTGGCGCTCGGGGTCGAGGCCGTAGTTGCGCACCACGTTCGGATGCACCTGACCCGAACCGCCCACCTCCAGCCAGCGGCCCTTGAGCGGACCGGACGAGAAAGCGATGTCGAACTCGGCCGAGGGCTCGGTAAAGGGGAAGAAGCTCGGGCGGAAGCGCAGCTCCAGATCGTCGGTCTCGAAGAAGGTGCGCAGGAAATCGGTCAACACCACCTTCAGATCCTTGAAGGACACCGCTTCACCGATCCACAGGCCTTCGCACTGGTGGAACATCGGCGAATGCGTGGCGTCGCTGTCGACCCGGAAGGTGCGGCCCGGCGCGATGACGCGGATCTCGGGCATCGGGTCGACTCCGGCGTAGCGGGCGGCGTGCTGACGGGCGTAGCGCACCTGCATCGGCGAGGTGTGCGGACGCAGGCACAGCGGCCGGCCGGCCTCGTCCTTCATGTCGACGTAGAAGGTGTCCTGCATCGAACGCGCCGGATGGTTCTCCGGGTTGTTCAGCGCGGTAAAGCTGTACCAGTCGGTTTCGATCTCGGGACCGTCGGCGACATCGAAGCCCATCGAGCCGAAGATCTGCTCGATGCGCTCCATCGTGCGTGAGACCGGATGCAAACCGCCGACCGAGCGGCCGCGGCCGGGCAGGGTCACGTCAAGCGCTTCGGCCTTGAGCTGGGCTTGCAGCTCGGCCTCAGCCAGCGCCTGACGGCGGGCATTCAATGCCGCCTCGATACGCTGCTTGGTCTCGTTGATCGCGGCCCCGCGGGTCTTCTTCTCTTCGGGCGAAAGCTTGCCCAGACCCTTGAGCAGTTCAGTGACCTGGCCGGTCTTGCCGGTGTAGCGCGCCTTGGCGTCTTCGAGCTGGGCCGGCGTGACGGCAGCGGCAAAGTCGGCCTGCGCCGCCTGCACGAGTTGTTCGAGGTCGTTCATCGACTTGCATCCACGGGACAACACAAAAATGAAAAAAGGCCGAACGGATTCGGCCTTTGATGCTGCTCGCCGGATCAGATCGACAGACCCGATCCGGACGACGCCATTCAAGCGAGCTGGGCCTTGGCCTTCTCGACGATGGCGCCGAAGGCGGCCGAATCGTGCACAGCCAGATCGGCCAGCACCTTGCGGTCCACCTCGATGGCGGCCTTCTTCAGGCCAGCCATGAACTTGCTGTAGGTCAGGCCGAACGAACGCGCAGCGGCGTTGATACGGGCGATCCACAGGCGACGGAATTCGCGCTTCTTGGCACGGCGGTCACGGTAGGCGTACTGACCCGCCTTCATCACCGCCTGCTTGGCGATGCGATAGACGTTCTTGCGACGACCCCGGAAACCCTTGGCCAGGGCGAGGACCTTCTTGTGACGAGCGCGGGCGGTAACACCACGTT
>DALYHR010000158.1:0-5501 GCA_031970775.1 Burkholderiaceae bacterium
CAGATCAGCTGATCCCACGAGCCGTTGAAGTTGCCACGGCGATAGAGCAGACCTTCGCTGACTGCCAGCTTCTCGTTCAGCTTGGCCTCGAAGGGCTTGCGGATCTTGGTGATCAGCGCCTCCATCTCGGGGTCGGCCTTGAGCTGATTGGCGAAGATCGGCATCAAGCGGTAGCGGAAGTCCACCACCTTGCCGCCCTTGACGTCGAAGTCCATCACGCCCAAGAACTTGCTGTTCGAGCCCGCGTTGGTCACCAGCGTGACGCCGCCGGCGTTCTTGACCGGCACCGCCTGCGGCACGCCGTCGTGGGTGTGGCCGCCGAAGATCGCGTCGATGCCGCGCACGCGGCTGGCCATCTTCAAGTCCACGTCCATGCCGTTGTGGCTGATGACGACGACGACCTGAGCACCCTTGCCCCGCGCCTCATCGACCATCTTTTGCATGTTCTCGTCCTGGATGCCGAAGCCCCAGTCAGCGACCATGTAACGCGGGTTGGCGATCGGGGTGTACGGGAAGGCCTGGCCGATGATCGCGCAGGGCACGCCGTTGATCTCGCGGATCACGTAGGGCTTGAAGACCTGATCGCCGAAGTCGTTGGTCTTGACGTTCTGGGCGACGAAATCGACCTTGCCGGCGAAGTCCTTCTCGACGATCTCCTTGACGCGCTCCATGCCGTAGGTGAATTCCCAGTGGCCGGTCATCACATCGACGGTCAGCAACTTGCAGGCATCGACCATGTCCTGGGCGTTGGTCCACAGCGAGGTGGCCGAACCCTGCCAGGTGTCGCCACCGTCGAGCAGCAGCGCGCCCGGACGGCTGGCCTTGAGCTGCTTGACCAGCGTGGCCAGATGCGAGAAACCGCCGACCTTGCCGTAGCGACGGGCAGCCTTCTCGAAGTCGAGGCAGGTGAAGCCGTGCGCTTCGACCGAACCCGGACGCACGCCAATTTTCTTGAGCAGGTTTTCACCCACCAGATGGGGCAGCTGACCCTGCTGCGCGCCAAGACCCAGGTTCAGGCTCGGCTCGCGGAAGTAGATGGGTTTGAGCTGCGCGTGGCAGTCGGTCATGTGCAGGAAGCTGACGTTGCCGAAGGTCGGCACGTCGTACAGGCCCTTTTGCGCCGTGGCGGCGTCGGCCTCGGCATGACGACCCAGCGCCATACCTGCCACCGACGCGGCGCCCAGCACCTGCATGAATTCGCGCTTGGAAAGACTCATCGCTGAACTGCCTTCAGATCACTGGTTGACGGGGGACTTCGGGTCGAGCAGCAGCGCCATCAGATCCTTGATCTGGCCTTCGTCCATGATGCCGTTATGGCCGAAGCGCGGCATGTTGGAGCAGGCGTTGTAGGCGCGGGCGTTCCAGATCTTGCTCCAGGTGTACTCGACCATCGCGCGGGCATCGGCGCTGTTCGGGTCGGTCACGCCGCGCAGCTTGCCGTAGTTGTAGAGGCTCGGGCCAATGGTGCCGTAGGAAATCTCGGCCTTGGTCAGCTGATGGCAGTTGTAGCAATTGCCACCGTTGTCCTTGGTGGCGGCCGAGGTATCCGACCAGGTCATGCCCTTGCCGCTCTGGGCCAGCTTCTCGCCAGCCTTCCAGTCGCCCAGGTACTTGCCGTCGGAGGGCTTGCGAATGGTCTTGAGATTAGCGGCCTCGATGGCTTCGGCTGCTGCCTTGGGCAGATCGGCCCCCAGCGCCTTCGAGCACACCGCGTTGGATTCGTCCTGCACCAGACGATCGACCTTGGCGATGCCTTCATCGCGGAAGTTGGTCTTCATCATCTCGGCCAGCTGCAGGTCGAGCTGCTGCTCGGGGCTGAGCTTGGTAGCACAACCGGTCACGACAACCACGGCGACCACAGCCGACAGCGCCAGCACCGGCTTGCGCATCGACTTGTGCAGCGACTTCGGGAGGAAATTCATCATGTTCGTTTCTCCTGGCATTCGGTGCGCCTTAGCGCTTGATGGCCGGGGCGATCGACACCGCACCCTTGGCATTGACGCCCATGTAGACGCCCAGTGCGATGGAGACATCCGAGCCGAAGTGCGGATACGGGAAACGCTGCTGGCGGAAGCAGTCGTTCAAGCGCAGCTGCATGCCCCACATCTGGCCGTTGCTGACGCGGTAGGCCGGCCAGGCGGCAAAGCCGTTGCCGTCACCCGGGTTCTTGGTCAGGTTGGGCAGATCCTGCAGGCGGATGCGCTTGCCTTCGTCGCCATGACAGGTGGCGCAGGCAAAGTCGTGCGGACCGCTGCGGTAGTAGAAGACCCGTTTGCCCAGCTCGTACATGCGCTTTTCTTCCGCCTGTTCCTGCGGCAGGTTGAAGCGCAGATCACGCGATTCGGCCGCGATCCAGGTCGCCAGCGCCGTCACGTTGGCCTGCTCGCCCTTGCCGTAAGGGGTCTTGGCGATCTCGGCACCGTTGAAGCCCTGCAGGGTTTCCATGCAGGTGACCAGGCGAGTTTCCAGGTCCTGAACCTTGCCGGTGTCCTTGAAGTAGCGCGGCAGTTCGACGAAAGCGCCCTTGATCACGCCCGGGCCCTTGCCCAGATCGCACTGCTCAAGGGTGGCGTTCTTCGGGCCACGCTTCTGCTTCCAGAGGTCTTCGCCCTTGGCTTCGTAGAGTTCGGCCGGGTTGCCGTCGGCCAGCATCGCGCGATATTCGGCGATGCCGTCAGCGGCCGACTTGCCCTGAGCCAGCGCAGCACCCGCAGCCAGCAGGCCGGCGGCAGCCAGCAGACCGGCAACTTGATTGAATCGATTCATCGGATTGCCTCCGAGTAGGTCACAGACGAAAACGGCGACGGAGGCTTTCGCTTCCGCCGCCGTGCGATGCCGGATCAGGCGATCGGGCGCATCAAGGGCGCTTTAGCTGACGGTGGCTTCGTCGCTGCGCTTGTCACCCTTGTTGTCCACCCAGGTCACGCCAACCTTGTCGCCCTTCTGGGCGCCCTTGATGACGAACTGCAGGAACGGGTTCTTCGACACCGAAGCGCCCCACTGGGCGGTCATGACGGTCTTGCCGTTGAGCGTGGCGGTCACTTCCGTGATGTGCCAGGCCGGGATCAGCTTGCCGGACGTGTCCTTGCGCTGACCGCTTTCCATTTCGTGGCTCATCAGCACGCGGACGGTCGTCTTGTCACCGGAAGCCTGAGCGCGAATGCGCATCGGATCTGCCATGTTGAATCTCCTGGGAATCTGAATCGTTGATGGGACCGGGCCGGGCTGTCGATCAGCCGCCGCAGCCGCCGAGCGTGACCTTGACTTCCTTCTGGGCGTACAGGACGCGGCCGTCAGCCATCATGGCGACGGCGTAGACGTTGGAAGACTGGCCCATCTTCACGCGGGTCGAGAAGCTGGCTTCGATCGAATCGGTGACGTCGAAGACAGCCGACAGGGCGCTGGGGTTCTTCTCGACCAGCAGCAGCATGCGCTTGCAGCCGGCCAGGGAGGTCGAGCAACCGACCGGCACGACGGCGCCGTTTTCGGCGATGTCCGGACCTTGCAGGGTCACATCACCGCTCGGCGTCGGAGCACCACCGCCCAGGGCCTTGACGGCTTCAGCCATGGTCTTGGCGTCGAAGGCGGCCTGGGAGAAGGCAGCCTGAGCCGCCTGGGGCAGCAGGCCCAGACCAGCCAGCAGGCCGGCCACGGCGGCGCTGTGGCCGAGCATTTCGCGACGGGTTTGCATCAAAAGAACTCCTTCAAACCTTCAAAGGTGGTTGATTTCAGGTGGAACGATAGGGCAGGCCCCGGGCGGTTTCACTTCCTCCGACGGAGTATGCAATGCATCCCCCATCGGGATAGGTCGTGGATTCACCCGTAACGGCTCACCCTATCGGCTGGACATCACTTGCGGGCGCCGTCCAGCAGCCATTGGGCGATGTCCTTGACGTCAGCATCGGAGATGGTTTGCGGCGGCATTTCGACCGCACCCCAGACTCCGGCGCCACCCGCCTTGATCTTGCCGGACAGATAGCTCAGACCATCGGCTCGACCCGAATACTTCTTGGCGACATCGCGGTAAGCCGGACCGACCACCTTGCTGTCGACTGCATGGCAAGCCAGGCAGCCATTCTTCTGCAGCAGGCCCATCGCGGCCACGTCAGCCGGACGGCTGGCCGGAGCAGCGACAACACCGGCCGAGCTGCTGAGGGGCGAGCCGGCCGGCCGGGTGGTATCCGCACCATGCTGGGCACCGACCATACGGTTCTGCTCGGCCAGATTGCCGTGGTTGTTGCGGGCGTAGTCGGGCAGGAACGAAGCCACGTTCGGCTCAGCCACGCAGTCCTTCATGCAGGCGACGTTCTTGACGTCCGGCTTGCCGGCCGTCTTCATCGACTTGCCCGGCCACATGCCGTGGTCCAGGGTCATGCCATTGCGATTGGGCATGCGGGCCTGAGCCTGAGCGATGGTCTGGTCGGACAGGACAAAGTCCTCGGGGATGATGCCGCCCAGGTTGAGCATATAGGCCAGCACCGAGTAGACCTCGTCGGGCTTGAGCGACTTCGGCTCGGTCCAGGGCATGGCGCGCTGGATGAAGTCGAACAGCGTCGAGACGGTCGAGACCTTCATCAGCGTGGTCCGGCCCGGGAAGGAGCGGTCCAGCAGCTTGGCAACCCGGCCGGTCTTGATGTCCTCGGCAGTGGTGCCGCCGACCAGCGGCGAGAACACCTCGTTGGACTCACCGAACACGCCGTGACAGTGCGCACACTTGGCTTCCCAGATGTCCTGACCGCGCGACACGGTGCCGGAGCCCTTGGGCAGGCCCTTGAAATCGGGGCGCACGTCGATATCCCAGGCAGCGACTTCCTTGGGGGTCGCAGCCCGACCAATGCCGGGGTAGAAGCCGGACTGAGCGCCAGCGGCTCCGGCCACCAGAGCCAGGCTCAGCAGCGCGGCACGACGCAGGGACTTAGGAAAGCTGAACATTCTTCACCTCACCACTTTCCTGGACCAGCCAGGACTGGATCGCGTTGTTGTGATAGATCGAGCGCGTGCCCCGGACGGCGCGCAGCTGCTTGTAGTTGGGCTGGACGTAACCGGTCTCGTCGACGGCACGGCTCTGGATGATGGCGGGCTTGCCGTCCCAGACCCAATCGATGTTGAAGCGGGTCAGCGCCTTGCTGTGCGCCTGGCCCTCGATGCGGGCGGTGCGCCAGTTGCGGCCCCCGTCGGTCGAGACATCGACCTTGGTGATGCGACCGCGGCCCGACCAGGCCAGACCGGTGATGTTGTAGAAGCCCTTGTCCAGCAGCACCTGACCGCCCGACGGGGTGGTCACGACGCTCTTGCATTCCTGAACGTTGGTGTACTGGCGATGCAGGCCGCTGGGCTGCAAGTCCATGTAGTGCACCGCTTCGTCCTTGGCGCCGTAGGGCATGTCGCCCACTTCGATGCGGCGCAGGTACTTGACCCAGCTCACACCCTGCACGCCCGGCACGATCAGGCGCAGCGGGTAGCCCTGCTCGGGGCGCAGCATCTCGCCGTTCTGGCCGTAG
>DALYHR010000159.1:0-5481 GCA_031970775.1 Burkholderiaceae bacterium
TGGAAGCCATCATCGCCGCCGCCGGCAGCGAGAACACCGACCTGCAGCTGGAGCTCGCCGCCGACGCCCTGAACCTGCCCCCGTGGGACGCCCAGATCGGTGTGCTCTCCGGCGGTGAAAAGCGCCGCGTGGCCCTGTGCCGCCTGCTGCTGTCCAAGCCCGACATGCTGCTGCTCGACGAACCCACCAACCACCTTGACGCCGAGTCGGTCGAGTGGCTGGAGCACTTCCTGCAGCGCTTCTCGGGCACCGTGGTGGCCATCACCCACGATCGCTACTTCCTCGACAACGCCGCCGAGTGGATCCTCGAACTCGACCGTGGCCAGGGCATTCCGTACAAGGGCAACTACTCCGACTGGCTGCTGGCCAAGGAGCGCCGTCTGGAAGTCGAGCAGAAGATGGAAGAGGCGCGCGCCAAGGCCATCAAGCAGGAATTGGAATGGGTGCGCAAGAACACCAAGGGTCGTCAGGCCAAGAGCAAGGCCCGTCTGGCTCGCTTCGAGGAGCTGAGTGACGTCGACTATCAGCGCCGCAACGAGACCAACGAAATCTTCATCCCGGTGTCCGAACGGCTCGGCAATGAGGTGATCGAGTTCAAGAACGTCACCAAGACCTTTGGTGACCGCATGCTGATCGAGAACCTCTCCTTTAAGGTGCCCGCCGGTGCGATCGTCGGCATCATTGGTCCGAACGGCGCCGGCAAGTCGACGCTGTTCCGCATGATCCAGGGCGTGGAGCAGCCGGATGCAGGCGAAGTCAGCATCGGCAAGACCGCCAAGCTGGCTTTCGTCGATCAAAGCCGTGAAGGTCTGGCGGCCGACAAGACGGTGTGGGAGGACGTCTCGGGCGGGCTCGACAACATCATCGTTGGCAAGTTCGTCATGCCGAGCCGTGCCTACATCGGGCGCTTCAATTTCAAGGGCAACGATCAGCAGAAGCTGGTCGGCAGCCTCTCGGGTGGTGAACGTGGCCGTCTGCATCTGGCCAAGACGCTGGCGCAGGGCGGCAATGTGCTGATGCTCGACGAACCGTCGAATGACCTCGACGTCGAAACCCTGCGCGCGCTGGAAGAAGCCCTGCTGGAATTCGCGGGCTCGGCGATGATCATCTCGCACGATCGCTGGTTCCTGGATCGCATCTGCACGCACATCCTCGCGGCCGAAGGCGACTCCCAGTGGGTCTTCTTCGATGGAAACTATCAGGAATACGAGGCAGACAAGGTTCGCCGTCTGGGTGAAGAAGGTGCCCGTCCCAAGCGTTTCCGCTACAAGGCCCTGAAGTAAGTCTTCAGCCTTCGAGCTGTCGCCAACTCATTCGATCCATTTCGACAAGAACACCCGGCACCACCGGGTGACCCGACTCAAGACAGGAGACCCGCCATGAAACAGATCACTGCCATCATCAAACCGTTCAAGCTCGAAGAGGTGCGCGAGGCCCTGGCCGACGTGGGCGTCACCGGACTGACCGTCACTGAGGTCAAGGGCTTTGGCCGCCAGAAGGGCCACACCGAGCTGTACCGCGGCGCCGAGTACGTGGTCGACTTCCTGCCCAAGGTCAAGGTCGAGGTCGTGGTCAAGAGCGGTGATGTTGATCGTTGTCTCGAAGCGATCGTCAAGGCCGCCAAGACCGGCAAGATCGGCGATGGCAAGATTTTTGTGACGAGCGTCGAACAGGTGATCCGCATCCGCACGGGCGAGACGGACGAAGCTGCAGTCTGAAGACTGCAATCAAACGCAGTCCTTGAGCGGGCGCAGGAGAGACGGGAGTCTTTTCTCAGCCCGCGATCCAGCGATGCCAGATGGCGGCCAGCCAAATGCCGCCGCACAGCAGCAGACTCAGCAGCACGGCGGCACTGCCGTAATCCTTGGCGCGTTTGGCCAATTCGTGCCAGTCCAATGAGACGCGGTCCACCACGGCCTCGATGGCCGAGTTGAGGAGTTCCGTGATCAGGACCAACAGCACGCTGCCGATGAGCAGGCTGATTTCGATCCAGCCTCGGCCAAGCCAGCACGCAGCCGGAATCAGTGCGATGGCGAGCCATCCCTCCTGACGAAAGGCGCTTTCATGGCGCCATGCGCCGCTCAGACCTTGCCACGAGTAGCCTGCCGCATGCAGGACGCGATCCAGTCCGGTGCGAACCTTGTACGGGTTGGGGCTGGCGGGGGGCGTTTCGGTCGGGGTCATCGGGTGCCGTGCGAGCGAGTGATCAGTCGGGTCCTGCCAAGCAGGTCATGGAGATACTGACGCTCGGGCAACAGCAGACTGAGCAGCGCGTAAATCAGCAGGCCCATGGCGTGCCCGATCAGCCAGAGCTTCATCGAGGCAGCCGCAGTGGGCTCAAGTCGAGTCAGGATCAGGCCTAGGACGGTGCCTGGGACTAGCCAGAGCAGGCTAAGCAGCCAACGGCGCAGGGCCTCGATGCGGGTGAGCGATCGGCCATCCGTATGGCGGATCAGGTGTAGCTTCCAGGTTTTCATCGCCAGGGTCTGGCCGCTCGGGCCGGACCACAGCAGCACAAAGTACAGCGCCGTCGCACTGGTCAGAAAGAGTTGAAGTCCCAGTCGTTGCAATCCCTGTGTCTGGTTCGGATCGGCGACCAGATGGAAGGCGAAACCGAGCAGGAGCAACAGGGCACCGACCAGCAGCGCGTCATAGAACATCGAGCCCAGCCTGCGCAGCAGGCCTGCCGACTGCCCTTCGGGCTTCACGGGGTGGTGGTCGATTCGACGGGCCGAAGCGCCGCACTGCTGGCGGATCCTGCGACGTCGGGGCCGGACGGGAGCCGACGCGGCAGCAAGGTGGCGCTTTGCACTTTGTCCGGCGTGGCGTTGATGCGCGGATGACCCAGCTTTTGCTGGGGCAGCGGGGGTTCAGGCAGGCGGCTGATCGGTCGCGTGCTGGCCCCCGAAGTTCCCTGAACCGACCCGAGGTTGACTGGGCGAGGGGAGGCAGACGCGCCCGGTGCATTGGCCTTGGCCGCTTGAGCTTGAGGCATAGGAGCGGAGCCGGGACGGGCTACCGGCTTCGGTGCCAGCTTCGCTGGCGCGGCTGCAGACGAGGCCGCCGCAGTGGCCTTGGCCGCGAGGCTGCGCCGCTGTTCCTCGGAAAGCGATTGGTACCTCTCCCAGTTGGCCTGACGTTCAGCCTGTCGCTCTGTCGGGGTCAGCTGTTTGGATTCCTGGTAGCGGAGTCGGGCAGCGGAGCGCTCGTCAGTACTCATGGTCGACCAGTCGGCCATGCGGGAGCGGGCGCGCTCCTGCTGCTCCGGGGTCATCTGCGGGAAGCGCGCGGCAATGTCACGCCACTTTTGCTTGCGCACCGGCTCCAGATCCGACCAGTGGGATTTCAGGGGTTCAAGGATGACTCGCTCAGAGGCGCTCAGTTGCTGCCAGGTCGGCCCGCCTGCTTCGGCCCACGACAAGGTCGGGCCGGTCAGAGTTATGCCCAGGCACAGTGCCGGCCTTAACAGGGCCAGCACCAGCCAGAACCGCAGACGCGTCCAGATCAGCACAGACATTCGTGTCATTCCAGCCCGGGGGTCTGTTGTTCCTTGAGGAACTCGACAAAGCCTGGATCCGTATAGGCATCGGGCGGCAGGGCATCCATCAGGATGGCAGCGTCAACCTCGGCGGCAGCTTCGATCATTTCCTGGTGCTGCCACTCTTCGACCATCAGCATGCCAGCGACCAGTACGGCCAGCGGAGCCAGTGCACCGAGCTTGACCCACCAAGATGACCAACCCCGGCCCAGCAGGGCGGCTGCTCCGGCCAGACCGACGGTCGACGTGGCTTGAGCCGGTTGATGTGCCTTCTGGGCGGCCCGCACTTTCAGTGACGCTCGGGCAACTGCCTGCTCTCGGGCAATGCGCAGTCGCTCCTGTATGTCGTGGGGCAGGGCCTCCGAGCTTCGGCTGAGGTGAGTTGTCACCTTGTAGCCGAAGCGAGCCTCCAGGGCTGCATGCTCGCAGGCCACGGACGAAAGCTGTTCATGTTCGGTCTTCATGGTGTTATTCCCCGTAAACGCAGTGCTTTGGCCAGCGCATGAACGGCCCGAGAGCAGTGTGTCTTGACACTTCCCTCGGAGCAACCCATAGCACTGGCGGTCTCTGCGACATCCATCTCCTCCCAATAACGCATCAGGAAGGCTTCCCGTTGACGTCCTGGGAGCTTGGAGAGCTCTTCTTCGATCAGGGAAAGCGTCTGGGTGCGTTGCAGCGCATCCGCTGTGCTCTCGGTGCCTTCGTTGCCCTGGAGATCCTCCAGGGATTCGAGCAGATCGAAATCGCCTTCACCCTCTGCGGGCTCGAAGTCGGAGAAGTTGTTGATGACGGCGTTGCGGACCTTCTGATGGCGGAACCAGTCCATCGTCGTATTCGACAGGATGCGCTGGAACAGCATCGGCCACTCGGCTGCTGGCCGGTCGCTATAGCGTTCGGCCAGCTTGATCATCGAATCCTGAACGATATCCAGCGCCGCATCTTCATCGCGGACGGCATACACGGTCCGCTTGAAGGCGCGCTTCTCGACGCTGCGCAGGAATTCGGAAAGTTCGCGATCGCTACTCAAGAGCTGGACGCCATGGTGAAAGTCGGGGCGGCGGGATTATGGCATCGGCCCGTCGCCAGGCCGGCGCATGAGGGGTGCATCGTGCGCGTGTCAGATTTGCCGACGATGCGATAATGGAGGGCTGCACAACCTGCACCTTAGGTCTGAACTGTCTGCCCGACCCCGGGTATTTCCGTTTTGACCGCGCAGGTCCCGATTCCGCTCCATCAGGGCGCTGACTTCGGCAGCTCGTGCTGCGGGAGTCGATGAGGAGGGACACCGTTCGATTTTCGTCAGAGAAAACCCGAAAGGTTCGACACATGAACAAGTCTGCCGCGGAACACAAACCCAGCGAATCCATGCAAAACCAGAACGACACCTCCGGACCCGAAATCAACGGCTCCGAGATCCTCGTGCGTTGC
Source organism: Burkholderiaceae bacterium (assembly GCA_031970775.1). GTDB lineage: Bacteria > Pseudomonadota > Gammaproteobacteria > Burkholderiales > Burkholderiaceae_C > Sphaerotilus. The sequence goes on from DALYHR010000159.1 coordinate 4,967, forward strand.
CTTCAGGCTGAAGACGTCCAGTACATCTGGGGCTATCCCGGTGGCTCGGTCCTCTACGTGTACGACGCCCTGTACAAACAGAACACCATCCAGCACGTGCTGGTTCGCCATGAACAGGCGGCCGTTCACGCAGCGGACGGCTATGCCCGTGCCACCGGCAACGTCGGTGTGGCGCTGGTGACTTCGGGTCCGGGCGTGACCAATGCTGTGACTGGCATCGCTACCGCCTACATGGATTCGATCCCGATGGTGATCATCACCGGACAGGTTCCGACCCATGCCATCGGTCTGGATGCCTTCCAGGAGTGCGACACCGTTGGTATCACTCGTCCGATCGTCAAGCACAACTTCCTAGTCAAGGACGTGCGCGACCTGGCGGCGACGCTGAAGAAGGCCTTCCATATCGCCCGTACCGGCCGTCCCGGCCCGGTCGTGGTGGATATTCCGAAGGACGTGTCGCTCAAGACCACCGCCTTCCACTATCCCGAAACGGTCGAGATGCGCTCCTACAACCC
>DALYHR010000160.1:0-5410 GCA_031970775.1 Burkholderiaceae bacterium
GGGTGCGGCTGGCGTTGTCTTCGGCCGCCGTGCCCCAGCCCCAGAAGAAGTCGGCCCGCACCGCGCCGGTAATCGCACCACCGGTGTCCTGCGCCACCACCAGCCGTTGCAGCACCCGCGGATTCGAGCCCGCTGACCACGGACCGCTGCCGGCTTCGCTGCTGGTCAGCCAGACCGGCGTACCGTAGGGAATGCTGTCGCGGTCGACCGCGATCGAGCGTGCGGGCGTCAGCGGCACGCCCTGGGCACCGACCGGGCCGAGCTCCGGGTCGGGTATCGCTTCCTCGCGGAAGAAGACATAGCGCGGGTTGGCCGCCAGCATCTCGCGCACCCGGTTCGGGTTGGCGCGGGCCCAGTTGCGGATCGCCGGCCAGCCGGCCTGCTCCAGCGTGAAGGCCCCCTGATCGACCAGCCAGCGTCCGACCGAGAGATAAGGCTGATCGTTGTGGCCGGCAAAGGCCATGCGCACCAGATGGCGCTGGCCGTCGGGCTCCTGCAGCATCAGCCGGCCCGAGCCCTGGATGTGCAGCACCAGCGCGTCGATCGGGTCGGCCAGCCAGGCGGTTTCTCGGCCGCGCAGCAGCGACTGCACGGCGGGGTGGCTGTCGATCTGGCCGCGGCTGAACCAGGGCTTGCGCTGGCCCAGATCGGTCGGTGCGCTGTACAGCGGCACGGTGAAGCGCCCGCCCGGCACCCGGCTGGCTTCGAGATAGGGCTCGAAATAGCCGGTCAGCAGGCCGTCGGCGAGCCCGTCGGCGTTCTCGACCCGCCAGGGTTGCAGCCAGGAGCGCAGAAAGTCGCGTACCTCGATCTCGTCGGCATGGCCGCGGGCCAGCGCTGCCCGACACACCACCGTCCAGGCCGGATGGGGCTTTTCGCAGCTACGCAGCAGCGCCGGCCAGGCCTGCGCCAGGGTGTCCTGATGCCAGCCGGGCAAGGAGGCCCAGTCGGACAACACCCAGCGGCCGCGCGGGGTGGCCATCGTTGCCGGCCCGAACGGGGTGCCGGAGGGCAGCGGTGCTGGCGGAATCAGCAACGGTGCCGGGGTGCTCGGTGCCGGAAGCGGCATGGCGGGCGGAATCGAGGACAGATTGATCACCGGCGCTGCCGACGCGGGTGCGACCGGCGAAGCGGGCAGTGCAGGAGCCGGGGACGCAGCAGAGGTCGCCGCCTGGGGCCGGGCAGAGGCCGCCGGGGTGGATGGCTTGAGCACCTGCCAGCGCGGTTGAGGGGGCGGCAGCGGCGAGCGGCAGGCCGCCAAACCCAGCAGAGCCACCAGCAGCCAGGCACCGCGCACCCGGGAGCGCGAGCCGGGCATCAGTGCAGCGCCTGCGGCAGCGACATCTCGAAGACCGGCACCGGCACCTGGAACCATTCGGCCTGCTCGGTGACGAAGTCGTAGCGACCTTCCATGCGCCCGTTCGGGCTGACCAGTTGCGCCCAGCTGGTGTACTCGTAGGTTTCGCCCGGCCGGATCAGCGGCTGCTGTCCGATCACCCCGAGTCCGTCGACCTCCTGCACTCGCCCCGAGCTGTCGCTGATGCGCCAATGCCGACCGATTAGCTGGGCCGCGACCGGGCCGTCGTTGCGGATCGTGATCGTGTAGGCGAAGGCATACAGCGCCTGGCGGGCATCGGACTGCTCGGGCAGATAGTGGGTCGAGACTGCGCAGGTCAGGTTGGGCGGATTCATCCGGGCATTCTAGAAAGGTCGAAGCGATCGGTTTGGCGCGGACTGGTGCGGATTGGCGAAAATCCACTCTGTCCCGGATTCCGATGTCCGGATTCCTTTCGAAAGAGCCCCCGATGCCTGCCTACCGTTCCAAGACCTCCACCGCCGGCCGCAACATGGCCGGCGCCCGCTCGCTCTGGCGTGCCACCGGCATGAAGGACGATGACTTCAGCAAGCCGATCATCGCCATCGCCAACAGCTTCACCCAGTTCGTGCCCGGCCACGTGCACCTCAAAGACCTGGGCCAGCTGGTAGCGCGTGAGATCGAAGCGGCGGGCGGTGTGGCCAAGGAGTTCAACACCATCGCCGTCGACGATGGCATCGCGATGGGCCACGACGGCATGCTCTATTCGCTGCCGAGCCGCGACCTGATCGCCGATTCGGTCGAGTTCATGGTCAACGCCCACTGTGCCGACGCGCTGGTGTGCATCTCCAACTGCGACAAGATCACCCCGGGCATGCTGATGGCCGCGATGCGGCTGAACATCCCGGTGGTGTTCGTCTCCGGTGGCCCGATGGAAGCCGGCAAGGTCAAGCTGGCCGACCCGACCACCCACGCCATCCAGATCAAGAAGCTCGACTTGGTTGACGCCATGGTGATGGCGGTGGACAGCAAGGTCAGCGACGCCGATCTGGCCGAGGTCGAACGCTCGGCCTGCCCGACCTGCGGCAGCTGCTCGGGCATGTTCACCGCCAACTCGATGAACTGCCTGACCGAGGCGCTCGGCCTGTCGCTGCCGGGCAACGGCACGGTGGTGGCGACCCATGCCGACCGCGAGATGCTCTTCAAGCGCGCCGGCCGTCTGGCGGTCGAGCTGTGCCAGCGTTACTACGAACAGGGCGACGAGCGCGTGCTGCCGCGCTCGATCGGCTTCAAGGCCTTCGAGAACGCCATTGCGCTCGACATCGCGATGGGCGGCTCGACCAACACCATCCTGCACCTGCTGGCCGTGGCTCAGGAAGCCGGCATCGACTTCACGATGAAGGACATCGACCGCATGTCGCGCGTCGTGCCGCAGTTGTGCAAGGTCGCCCCGAACACCAACAAGGTCCACATCGAGGACGTGCACCGCGCCGGCGGCATCATGGCGATCCTGGGCGAGCTGGACCGTGCCGGCAAGCTGCACACCGACGTGCCGACCATCCACGCCCCGACGATGAAGGACGCACTGGCGCAGTGGGACATCGCCGGCCAGCCCTCCGACGAAGTCAAGACTTTCTACTTGGCCGGCCCGGCCGGCATCCCGACGCAGGTCGCCTTCAGCCAGTCCACCCGCTGGCCGAGCCTGGACACCGACCGCGCCGAAGGCGTGATCCGCTCCGGTGAGCATGCGTTTTCGAAGGAAGGCGGTCTGGCCGTGCTGCACGGCAACATCGCCCTGGACGGCTGCGTGGTCAAGACGGCCGGCGTGGACGAATCGATCCTGGTGTTCGAAGGCTCGGCCTACGTGACCGAGTCGCAGGACGAAGCGGTGGCCGACATCCTGGCCGACAAGGTCAAGGCCGGCGACGTGGTGATCGTGCGCTACGAAGGCCCCAAGGGCGGCCCCGGCATGCAGGAAATGCTCTACCCGACCAGCTACATCAAGAGCAAGGGCCTGGGCAAGGCCTGCGCGCTGCTGACCGACGGCCGCTTCTCCGGCGGCACCTCGGGCCTGTCGATCGGCCACTGCTCGCCCGAAGCGGCCGCCGGCGGTGCGATCGGTCTGGTCAAGCACGGCGACCGCATCCGCATCGACATCCCCAACCGCACGATCAACGTGCTGCTGAGCGATGAGGAACTGAGCCAACGCCGCGCCGAGCAGGACGCCAAGGGCTGGAAGCCGGCCCTGCCGCGTCCGCGCAAGGTCTCGGCCGCGCTCAAGGCCTACGCGCTGCTGGCCACCAGCGCCGACAAGGGCGCGGTGCGGGATTTGTCGAAGTTGGAAGACTGAGTCTTTAGGCTGCGGAGCCTTTCTGACGGCGTACCACCGCCAGAAAGGCCGCTCGACCGAGCTGGCGAGCCGACGGTGCTAGCGATTCCTTGGGGCCGTGGAGTTGTTCGCGGCAACTCGATACGGTGAAGGCCATGGAGCGGTCGATGCTTCGACAATTCCCGCCGACCCTGCGGCGTGCAGGGCAAGGGGGCGGGAATGGGGCTTTGGGCCAGTGAAGGCATCGAGGGGCTGAGGCATTTTGTGGGCGGACTGTGGTCCGCAGCGATCAGGCCGGCCCTTCCGCTGCTGCTGTTGGTACTGGTATTGATCGCTGGCGTGGTCATGGTCATGAACCCGGTCCCGCCGCACAAACTGGTGATTGCTACCGGACCCAATGGCGGGGGTTTTCAGCGCTTTGGCGAAGACTACAAGCGATTCCTCGAACCTTATGGAATCGAAGTCGCGCTGCGCTCCACCAAGGGCGGTGATGAGAACCTGCGGCTTTTGCGCGAGGGGAAAGTCGATGTCGGCTTCGTACAGGACGGATTGATCCGCAGTGAAAAGCCGGCTGATTCCCCACTGAGAAAATTGGTCAGCTTGGGACAAATATCGCCCCAGCCGCTTTGGATCTTCTACAACAAGGCTCGGGCCAAGGCGCTCAATCGCCCGATGCGTGTGCTGGAGGATCTCCGCGGTCTGCGGGTGAACCTGGGCGAGGAAGGCAGTGGCGGGCGTGTGCTGATGCAGACTCTGCTGGACCAGACCACCACGGGCCAACGGGGCATCGACGTCGTGGCCAGCGGTGATCAACCGGCCCTTGCTGCACAGCGATTAGTGCGCGGCGAGCTCGAGGTGATGGTCTGGTCGACCAGCCCCGGCGTGAAGCTGTTGCATGAGCTCCTGCAGGACCCGGAAATCGGTCTGTTCGATGTGGCGTTTGCCGAGGCCTATGCCCGGCTGATTCCGGAGGTTCGACCTTTGACCTTGCCGGAAGGCTTGCTCGATCTGCAGTCGCATCGGCCCGATCACGACATTCGACTGCTGTCCACCTCCGCGTCATTGCTGGTGCCGGATGAGTTGCACCCGGCACTCAGCGCCTTGCTGGTGAGCGCAGCCCGACAGATTCACGCCGGATCGGGGTGGTTCCAGCGCCGCAGTGAGTTTCCTCGGCCCGAGTCAGTGGATTTCCCTTTGGACCCGGATGCGGCTTATGTGTATCGCCATGGTCCGTCCCGCTGGGAGCGGTGGTTGCCGTTCTGGGCGGCCAATCTGGTCGATCGTCTCGGGCTGATGCTGCTGTCGATGGCGCTGATTCTGGTGCCGCTGGTCCGCTTCGCTCCGCGGCTCTACATCCTCGAAGTGCGTTGGCGTATCTATCGGGGCTATCGCATGCTCAAGCACATTGATGAGTCGCTGGCGCACAGCACGGCGACACCTGCCGAGTTGCTGCACCAGATCAACGGACTGGATGCACAGATTGCCCGGCTGACCATGCCGTCCTGGAACAGCTCGGCGCTGTATGCCTTGCGTTCCCATATCGCGCTGGTGCAGCGCAACCTGCAAGCGGCGCTCAGTGCGCAGACGACCCAATCGTCAGGCAAATCCTGATCCGGAGGCTTCTCGAAAGATCTTCCCCGGGTTGAGGATCCCGGCCGGGTCGAGGGCGAGTTTGAGGCGGCGCATCAGATCGACTGCGCCAGCGCCGGTTTCGATCGGCAGGAAGTCGATCTTGTGCAGCCCGATGCCGTGCTCGCCGCTGCAGG
>DALYHR010000161.1:0-5401 GCA_031970775.1 Burkholderiaceae bacterium
TCGGCGAGTTCGTCATCCCCGAGCTGCTCGGCGGCCCCGAGACGCTGATGATCGGTCGGGTGCTGTGGGACGAGTTCTTCTCGAACAACGACTGGCCGATGGCCTCGGCCGTGGCGGTGGTGATGATCCTGTTGATCATCGTGCCGCTGGCCTGGTTCAGCCACGCCCAGAACCAGACCCACGAGCCGGAGCGCCGCCAATGAGCCCCGCCCTGCTCAGCCGCGCCTGGTTGCTGGCGATCTACGCAGTGCTCTACCTGCCGATCGTCAGCCTGGTGGTCTACTCGTTCAACAACGCTGATCTGCCCACCGTCTGGCGCGGCTTCACACTGCGCTGGTACGCCGCGCTCGCCGAGGACCGCGAGTTGATCGACGGGCTGAAGCTGTCGCTGCAGGTGGGGCTGGCCTCGGCCAGCGCCTCGATCGTGCTGGGCACGCTGGCGGCGCTGGCGATGGAGCGCTGGAAGCGCTTTCGCGGTCGCTCGCTGATGACCGGCATGCTCTCGGCCCCGCTGGTGATGCCCGAGGTGGTGATCGGCCTGTCGCTGCTGCTGTTTCTGGTCTCGGTGCAGCGCTGGCTGGGCTTTCCGCAGCGAGGCATGGGCACCATCGTGCTCGGCCACCTGCTGGTCGGTCTGGCCTACGCCACCATCGTGATCCGCGCACGGCTGGTCGAACTCAATCCGCAGTTTGAAGAGGCAGCGCTCGATCTCGGCGCCCGCCCCTGGCAGGCCTTTTTCCTGGTGACCCTGCCGCTGATCGCACCGTCGATGGCCTCGGCCTGGCTGCTGACCTTCACCCTGTCCTTTGACGACGTGGTGCTGTCGGCCTTCCTGTCCGGCCCGGGCTCGACCACGCTGCCGCTGGTGATCTTTTCCCGTGCCCGGCTCGGGCTGAATCCGGGGATCAATGCCGTGGCCACCGTGGTGATCCTGATCGTCACGGTCGGTGTGGTCATCGCCAGCCAGGCACTCGCCCGTCTTAGAACACCCCAGTCCAGAGGAGACCTCCCATGAACGACACCCTTCGCCGGATGCTGCCCTTGTCGCCAGCCCTGTCACCGGTCTTCTTGTCGATCCTGCTGCTGACTGCACCGCTGGGTGCGCTGGCGCAGTCCCAGGGCGGGGCCTCCACGGTTGACACCGAGCGCGAACTGCGCCAACTCACCGAACGACTGCAACAGCTCGAAGCTCAGATCGCCGAGCTCAAGGCAGCCCGGCAGATGATGTCCAGCGAGATGATGAGCGAGCTGCAGGAGCTCAACCGCATCACCATCAAGGCCGAAGCGCTGGAAGATGCGCGCGACGCCGCGGGCCATAAGATGCTCAAGGCCAGCGGCTACATGGACCCGAGCTTCATCGTCAACCGGGCCCAGAACCGCAGCGGCTTCCAGTTCCTCAGCCGCATGGATGCCGACGGCTACAACTACGACAGCTCCTACTTCGGCACCGCAGTGATCGATTTCCAGAAGGAAACCGACAGCGCGGTGAAGTGGCGCCTGACCCTGGCGCCCAACCGTGGCGTCGGCACCGTCTTCGAAGGCACCTCACCGGTGCACGAAGCCTCGGTTTCGGTGCCGCTGACCGATCTGCAGACCCGTCTGATCGCCGGTCAGATTCCCGACTGGTCGGGCTACGAGATGCTGCAGCCGACCTTCAACAAGCTGATCACCCACAACCTGCTGTTCGACTTCACCCTGCCGGCCGCCTACTCGGGCGCCGGCATCGAGCTGACCCGCGGCAAATGGATCGTCAAGGGCATGCTGGCCAACGTCAACGCCAGCAAGAAGAACCCCGGCAACCGTGCACCGGCCCTGGCCTACCGCGTCGACTACGCACGCGGCGAATTCCAGGGCCTGGGCTTTGCCGGCATCCACGGCAAGGCGACCAACTTCCGCGCCGATGAACTAGACGCTGCCAACAACAACGCCCCCCTCTTTCCGAACGATATCGGCAAGGACACCTGGCTCAACACCTTCGAGGTCGACGGCTACTTCATCCGCGGCGATGTGACGCTGCAAGGCCAGTTCAGCGTCGGCGGGCAGCAAAAGGCCGCGATCACCGCCGGACCGAATGGCGAGCTGCGCGATGCACGCTGGACCGGGCTGTCGGTGCTGGGGGCCTACCGCTTCACGCCGCGCTTTGAAGGTACGGCCCGCCTCGACTGGCTGGGCAACAGCGACAACGGCGGCGGCCTGCTGGGCTACACCGTCGCTGACGGGCGCAATGGCGTCGGCCCCGACCCGGCCGGCGACCCCAATCGTGGCGCGGATCGCAAGGCGCTGACGCTGGGGCTGTCCTACATGCTCGACCTCAGCACCTCGCTCAAGGGCGAGATCCGCCACGACGAAGCCTCACTGCCGGTGTTCCAGTACTTGAGCGACGGTGTCTACCGCACCGGCAATGACCTGTTCGGCGTCTCGCTGCTGGTGTCGTTCTGAGATCCAGGATCTGAGCCGAGGAGGCCCCCCATGAGTCAACCCATCACGTCCTCAGCGACGCCGGACTGGCATGCCCGCGCTGCCGCGCTGCGCCCCGACGGCCGTGCCCTGATCGACGGTCGGCGCGTCGAGGCTGTCGACGGTCAGACCTTCGACAACCTCTCTCCGATCGACGGCCGCAGCCTCGGGACCGTGATGCGCGGGCAGGCTGCCGACATCGATGCCGCCGTTTCAGCGGCCCGGCGCGCCTTCGACGATCGGCGCTGGGCCGATGTGCCGCCGGCTGAGCGCAAGCGCGTGCTGATGCGCTGGGCCAAGCTGATCCGCGCCCACGGCGAGGAGCTGGCGCTGCTCGAAACCCTCGACATGGGCAAGCCGATTCGCTATGCGCTGTCGGTCGACGTGATGCTCACCGCACGCACGATTCAGTGGTACGGCGAAGCGATCGACAAGCTCTACGACGAGATCGCCCCGACGCCGAAAAACGCGCTGGCGCTGATCCGGCGCGAGGCCGTCGGCGTGGTCGGCTGCATCGTGCCCTGGAACTACCCGATGCTGATGGCCTCGTGGAAGCTCGGGCCGGCGCTGGCGGCGGGCAATTCCGTCGTGCTCAAGCCTTCCGAAAAGAGTCCGCTGACCGCGATGCGGCTGGCCGAACTGGCGCTCGAAGCCGGGCTGCCGCCCGGGGTGTTCAACGTCGTGCCCGGCTACGGTGCTGAGGCTGGCGAGGCCCTGGCGTTGCACGCACAAGTCGATGCGCTGGGCTTTACCGGCTCGACCCGGGTGGGTCGGCGCATGTTCGAGTACTCGGCCCGCTCCAATCTAAAGCGGGTCTGGAATGAGCTTGGCGGAAAAAGCGCCTTCATCGTCTTCAACGACTTTGCCGACCTCGACCGCGCCGCAGATACCGCCGCGGCCAGCCTGTTCTTCAATCAGGGCGAGAGCTGCAATGCGCCCTCCAGGGTGCTGGTGCACGCCGACATCGCCGACCGCTTTGTCGAGCGCATCGCTTCACGCATGCCGCGTTTTGCCCCGGCTGACCCGCTCGACGCCCGCAGCGTGATGGGCGCGATCGTCGACGAGGCTCAGCTCGGCACGGTGCTGCGCTACATCGACTCGGGCCGCAGCGAAGGGGCGCAATGTGTGGCGGGCGGCAAGCGAGTCCGCAGCGACACCGGCGGCTGCTACGTCGAGCCGACCGTGTTTGATCAGGTCAAGCCGGAGATGACGATCGCCCGCGAGGAAATCTTCGGCCCGGTGATGAGCGTGCTGCGCTTCAAGACCGAAGCCGAGGCGATCGCCCTGGCCAACGACAGCCCTTACGGCCTGCAAGCCAGCGTCTGGACCGATCACTTGAGCCGCGCCCACCGTTGTGCGGCGGCGCTGCGCGCCGGCACAGTGCACGTCAATCAGTACGACGAGGACGACATCACCGTGCCCTTCGGCGGCTACCGCCAAAGCGGCAACGGCCGCGACAAGTCGCTGCACGCCTTTGACAAGGTGACCGAACTCAAGACCACCTGGATTCGCATCGACGAGGCGGATGACGCTGCCCCGGCCTGATCAGGGCTGCTGCGGCACCAGGAATTCCACCCGGGTCGGGGCCAGATCGAGCTGATAGCGCTCGGCGGACTCCGACTCCCCGAGTTGCGGCGACAGCCGCACCGGCAGCGTATCGATCAGGCGCAGCGACAGGCTGGGCTTGCCGGCCGCGTCGAGCAGGTTCAGCGTCAGGGTGCGGCGCTGATCGCGGAACTGCACCACGACGTCCTGCACCCACTGCGTCCAGCCCGCCGACTGATGCGCCGGAATGGTCAGCCTCACCAGCTCGGGTCGACGAGCCCCCAGCCGCATCTGCCCGGAGCGCAGGCCGCCCGATTCGCCGATCAGGTTGACGCCGAAGCGGAACGAGGCCATGCGCAGCACCTTGAGCGGCTCCAGCCCATCGGCAACCACCTGAACCGCCATCGCCGCCGCGGGTGAGCCGGCCGAGGCAGGTCGGCAACCGGTCGAACCGGGCAGCTGCTGATCGGTGGCCAGCTCAAATTCAAAGCGTGGTGCGGCGTCGGGCAGCGCCGGCACCATCACCCCGGTCACGATCGGATTGGCAAAGCGCAGCGAATGCGCAGCGGCCGCTTCATGCTTGCCGGCGAAGGCCACCTCGATAAAGCCTCCCGGTGCGGCAAAGCGGCCGCTCAAGGCCTGCGTGGCGTTGAAGGAGGCCCCCAGCCGCAGTACGTCGCTGCGCTGGCTGAGCTGCAACAGGATCGGCTCCCAGTGCCGCACCCCCAGCGTGACCGGCTGAGGCGGCCATTCGGTCGAGGCACTGACGACGCGCTCGGCCACGAGTGCTCCCCCGCTCCAGTCCTGCACCGTCAGCGGCTGCACCGGACCGCGTGCCGAGTCCTGGAAGTTGACGCAGAACCCGCCGGCCGCAGCAGCCCAACCGGCTGAAGTCAGAGCCGCCACGGCCAGGCTGAGTTGCCCGATAGGCCTTGCCCACGGGGTTCGAGTCTTGATCTGCTGGGCCATCGATCCCTCCTGTGACAGAAGACGGCAAGCATACCGGTCAGCGCATCAACTGCTCCCAGACCTTGTCGAGCCGCTTGACGCTCACCGGCTGCGGCGTGCGCAACTCCTGGGCAAAGAAGCTGACGCGCAGCTCCTCCAGCAACCAGCGGTACTCGTCCAGACGTGGGTCGGCCGCGCCCTTCAGCTCGGCCAGACGGCGCGTCCAGCGCTGCTCCAGCGGGCGCAGCTCGGCCAGCTTCTGGGCATCGCGAGCCGCATCGCCGCGTAGCTTGTCGAGCCGCAAGGTGATCGCCTTGAGATATCGAGGCAGATGCTGCAACTGAGCCCAAGGGGTGAGCGCCACAAAGCGCTTTGGCATCAAGCGCTGCATTTGGGCCTGAATATCGTCAGCCACCTCCTTGGGCGCACGGGCGTCCTTGAGCTTGCGTTG
>DALYHR010000162.1:0-5401 GCA_031970775.1 Burkholderiaceae bacterium
CTGAACATGCTGAGGTGTCCTTACCGTGTTGACAGACACCCCGATGCTAGGTTTGGCGAATGAAAGCGCTGTGACACCCTGGGCTCGTCAGGAGCCAGACTCGGCCGAAACCTCCGGGAAGGCTCACCCCCGCTCGAACACCGCCATCGATTCGACATGCGCGGTGTGCGGGAACATGTTGACCACGCCGGCTGCTGTGCAGCGGTAGCCGGCCTGATGCACCAGCAGGCCGGCGTCGCGCGCCAGTGTGGCCGGGTTGCAGCTGACGTAGACGATGCGCTGCGGAGGCTGCCAGCCCGGTGCCAGCGACGGATCCTGATGCGCGTCGGCCAGCGCCTTCGACAGGGCAAAAGCGCCCTCGCGCGGCGGATCGACCAGCCAGCGCGTCGCCGCGCCATAAGCCACCAGATCCTTTGGCTCCAGTTCGAAGAGATTGCGCGCCGCGAAAGTCGCCTTGTGATCCAGCCCGTTGTGTCGCGCGTTCTCGCGCGAGCGCGCCACCAGCTGCTCGCTGCCTTCGATGCCCAGCACCTCGGCGGCCCCGCGCGCGATCGGCAGCGTGAAGTTGCCCAGGCCGCAGAACCAGTCGATCACGCGCTCGTGCGGCTGCACGTCGAGCAGCCGCAGCGCCCGCGCCACCAGCACGCGGTTGATGTGGTGGTTGACCTGGGTGAAGTCGGTCGGCTTGAAGGGCATCACCACGCCGAACTCGGGCAGCGTGTAGGCCAGCTGCGTGCCGCCCTCATCCAACAGATGCACTGTCTCCGGGCCCTTGGGCTGCAGCCACCACTGCACGTGGTGCTCGGCGGCGAAGGCGCGCAGGCGCTCAACGTCGGCGGCGGAGAGCGGCTCCAGATGGCGCAGCACCAGCGCGTTGACCAGGCCTTCGGGCGCTTCACCGATCGCCAGTTCGATCTGCGGCAGCCGGTCGCGCGCTTCCATCGACTTGATGAGCGCGCGCAGCGGCAACAGCATCTCGCTGATGTGGCGCGGCAGGATCGCGCAGCTCTTCATGTCGGCGATGTAGCGCGACTTGCGCTCGTGGAAGCCCACCAGCACCTCGCCCTTCTTGGGCACGTAGCGCACCGACAGGCGGGCGCGGTAGCGATAGCCCCAGGTCGGGCCTTCGATCGGGCGCAGCATGCGCTCGGGCTTGACCTTGCCGAGATGCCAGAGGTTGTCTTCGAGCGTGCGCTGCTTGACGGCGATCTGTGCGGCCGGATGGAAGTGCTGCATCTTGCAGCCGCCGCAGGCGCCGGCATGCAGGCCGAAGTTCTGGCAGCCGGGCGTGACGCGCTGCGAGCTTTCGCGGCGCATGTCCAGCAGCTCGGCCTGCTCCCAGTTGTTCTTGCGTCGGGTGGGGCGCACCGACACCTGTTCGCCCGGCAGCGCGCCTTCGATGAACACCACCTTGCCAGCGGCGTTGTGGGCCACGCCCTGCGCTTCGAGATCAAGCGACTCGACATTCAGCCATTCGGTCTGACAGGTCGGCATCGGCCGGGGTTCGACCGCTGAGGGAGCAAGGGGGGCGGCGTCGGTCATGGTTGGGTTGGAGGTGAGGGATGCGGTCATGGGCGCCATTGTGTCAGGGGATGCCGTCACCCCGAACCGGGGATAGGCAGAAATGACACGGCGTGCACTAGACACCGTTACATCGATCTGTCAAGGGAATTTTGCGTATCACGAGCCCGGAATAGTGCACAAGGGGGGCAAAACAACTGTCTTGTTCGGTTACGTCAGTGCCGGTCAGCCCGAACCGTGAATTTGTAACGCGGGTAATGACCCCCGCGAAAACCCCAATCCGGCCGGGTCGGTCGATATCGTGCAGTCCATCGCAACCGCTGTTCCGGAGTTCGACATGAACGCTCAAGCCCCCCGCGCCGCCCGCTCGATCCGCACCACCGCCCTGTCCGTCACGGCCTCGCGCTCCTTCCGACTTGGCACGCTGAGTCTGGCCCTGAGCCTGCTGCTGGCAGCCTGCGGCGGCGGCTCGGATGGCGGACCCGCCGCGAATAGCGCTGCGAACTCTCCGCTGACCGTTTCGACCAACGCGCAGGGCCTGTCGATCCGGCTGTCCGCAACCACCCCTGACACCCCTGCGACGGCAACGGATGCTGCCGCCGCGTCGTCCAGCCAGGGCAGCAGCACCAGCTCAACGATGGCCTGGAGCTCGCAGCAGTTCCACCTCAGTGCCCAGGTCAGCAGCGGCCCGGATGCCGGTCGCAGCTTTGCCGGCACGTTGGTGCTGACGGGCGAGCGCGACGACGAAGCCACCGGCAACGGCGTCACCGAGGTCGAAGGTCGCCTGCTGCTGACCCCTGCGGGAACGACGTCGGCGCCCACCGTCTCGGCCACCGAGCTGCGCAGCCAGTACCGCGATGCAGTCAACACCCGGGTCGACCAGCTCCGCGCCGAGCTCGGCGAGATTCACGGCCGCCTGACCGAGGCCCAGCGCAGTCAGATTCAGACCTTCCGCGCCGATCTGCGCCAACTCAATCAGGACTATCAGACCCGCATCGAAGCGGCCGTGCAGCAGCAACGCGCCCAGCGCGGCAGCAGCTTCCAGGTGCTCGGCGTGATCGAGGCCGATGGCTCGGTGTCGCTCAAGTTGTCGGGCCGGGAGGGCCGGATGCGCTTTAGCGGCCAGTTGGATGCTGCGGGCAATCTCTCGGGCACCTTCACCGGGCCAGCGTCCGGCAATGCCGGCACCTGGCAGGCCACCGTGCAGTCGGAGGGAAATAACACCTCGGGCGGCAGTACCGGAGGCACCACGGGCGGGGGATCGACCCCTGGAGGAACGACAGGGGGAACCACCGGCGGATCGACCGGCGGATCGACCGGCGGTTCGACGGGTGGAACAACCGGTGGCACCACGGGCGGCTCTACAGGAGGTACTTCGGGCGGATCGACTGGTGGCACGACTGGTGGCACCACGGGGGGCACCACCACGGGCGGTGGCACCACCACCCCTGCTCCGACCGGCAACGCCACCAATGGGCAGGCCAAGTACTCGAGCATCTGCTTCGGTTGCCACACCAGCAACCCGGCCGCCAATGTCAACAAGATCCTCAACGGTGCCACCCTGGCCGGTGTGAATACGGCGATGAGCAAGGCTGTGCATTCGGGCTTTGCCTCGACTCTGACGACGCAGGACCGTCTTGACCTGTCAGCGTACCTGGCCGGCTTCAGCACAACCGCCCCGACGCCCACACCTGCTCCAACCCCAGCCCCCACTCCGGCACCGACGCCCGCTCCGACCCCTGCCCCGACTCCGGCGCCCACGCCCACACCGGCGACCGGGGACATCGCTGCCGGTCAGGCCAAGTACGGCACGATCTGCTTTGCCTGCCACACCACCAACGTGGCCGCCAATGTCAACAACATCACCAAGGCCGCCACGCTCTCGGGCATTACTTCAGCGATGGGCAAGTCGGTGCACGGTGGCTTTTCGGCCAGCCTGACCTCGGCAGATCTTCTGAACCTGTCGACCTATATCAATAGCGCCAAATAAGCGCCGCGCAGAGCGGACATCGTTCACAACCTGGCACAAAGCCGGCCCGTTCGGGCCGGCTTTGCTCGCTAGGATGCTGGCCGCAGTGCCCACCCCCTGTTCGAGGGGACCAACCCGGGCGACGAGGAGCCAGTTCCCCATGTCCGCGATGCTTTCTCCCTTGTTGCGTTTCGGCGCCCGTTGGCGCTTCCCGGGGGGGCGCAGTGGCAGCCTGCCAATCCTGATGTACCACCGCGTGCTGCACCGGCCCGATCCGCTGCAGCCCGGCATTCCCGATGCAGCCGAGGTCGATCGCCAGTTCCGCGCCTTGGCCGAGCATTTTCGCGTGCTGCCTCTGCCCGAGGCGTTGGCACTCCAGGCCGAAGGCCGTCTGCCCGATCGATGCCTGTGCATCACCTTCGATGACGGCTACCGCGACAACATTGAGGTCGCCCTGCCGCTGCTGCGCGAGCACGGACTGACCGCCACCGTCTTCGTCGCTTCCGGCTATCTGGACGGCGGCTGCATGTTCAACGACACCGTGGCTGAAGCGGTGCGCCGTCTGCCGGCCGGCACGGTCGACCTGAGCTTTGCCGGTCTGGGCGTGCGCCCGATCAGCGATGAAACAACGCGTCGCACGCTGATCGGCGAGCTGACTCAGGCCATCAAATACCAGTCGCCCGAGGACCGCATGGTCAGCGAGGCGCATTTGCACCAACTCGTCCAGGCCGCCGGGCAGCAGATGCCCGACGATCTGATGATGCGCAGCGAACAGGTGCTGGAGATGTTTCGCCATGGCATCGACATCGGCGGCCATACCGTCACCCATCCGATCCTGACCAGCCTCTCGGCCGAACTGGCTCGTCACGAGATCAGCGCCAACCGCGACGCCCTGCAGGCCATCACCGGTCATCGCCCCACCCTGTTCGCCTACCCCAACGGCAAGCCGGACCGCGATTACGACCGTTGCCACGCCCGGCTGGTGGCCGAGGCCGGCTACACCGCTGCGGTGTCGACCGCCGTGGGCGTCAGCGCTCCCGGCCGGGACGCCTTTGAAATCCCCCGCTTCGTCCTGCTGGAGACGGCACCTCTGCAGGTGGTCTCGCGGCTGATGCGCATGGCGCGCTACAGTGCGCCGGCCCTGGCCACCCGCTGACCCCTTTTTCAGTCCCCACCCGCCCCATGCCCCAACGCTTCGCCGCCAAGGCCATCGTCCGCTCCGCCCTGCTGATGACCGGCTCCACCTATCTGGCCTACGCAGTCGGACTGGTGATCAACACGCTGATCGCCCGCAGCCTCGGTCCGGCCGATTACGGGCGGTACGCCTACATGATCTGGCTCAGCGGCATCCTGGTGCTGCTGATGAACAACGGTCTGACCATCTCGGTGATCCGCTTCGTCTCGGAACGCGTCGGCCATCAGGACCGCGACGGCGCTGCGCACTTGCACGGCTGGTTCCGGCGACGTCAGGTGACCAACGCCCTGGGTGTCGGGTTGGGCTTCCTGCTGCTGATGCCCTGGCTCAAACCGGCCGGATGGGATGCCACCCTGAGTGCGCTGGCGCTGTTTGCGGCCCTGGCCCTGTTTTCGGCGCTGGCCAAGGCCTGGTATCTGTTTGGCATCTCCACTGCCAAGGGTTACGGGCTATTTGGCATCGAGGCCGCGTCGATGAGCTGGCTGAGCCTGGGCAACCTGGCGGCGGTGGGCGTGCTGTTCGCCCTGGGCAGCGATCTGGTCGGCTATCTGGCGCTGTTTGTGCTGATCAGCATCGCTCACCCGCTGATCGCTGGCATGCAACTACGCCGCGCTGGCGTTCACCACGACAACGCCCGCCCCGACGAGGATTTGCTGGCCAAGGTGCGGCCGCATCTGATGTGGACCATCCTGTCGACGCTGGTCTGGGCCTTTTCC
>DALYHR010000163.1:0-5381 GCA_031970775.1 Burkholderiaceae bacterium
CCTGGCGCTGCGGGCCAGCGGGTCGGATGGGGCGACGCTTGATGCGCTGATGCACCGGCTGTGGCAGCGCAGCGCTGCGGCTGACCATCGCATCGGTACCGAGGAAGCGGATATCCGCGCGGCGCTGGCTGAGGTTGCTGGTCCGGATCACGCCGCAGCGCTGTTGGCGCTGCTGGAGTCGGCGGTACACGGTTGCGACGATCTGCCGCTGTCGACGCTGCTCGCCGCAGTCGGTATCGACTGGGTGACCGAGCTGGGCAGCTGGAGCCAGCGTCTCGGCCTGCGTCTGAACGAAGCGGGCGGGGCGCTCAAGGTGCAAAGCGTGGCGCGCGGCGGGGCTGCCGAGTCGGCCGGCGTGTCGGCCGGCGACGAATGGCTGGCGCTGGGCGGCTGGCGGGTTCGTCTGCTCAGCGATGCCGACGCTCTGGGTGTGGCCGATCAGTCGCTGGAGTTGCTCTGCGTACGCGATCAGCGCGTGCTGACGCTGACGCTGCCGGCCGCACCGGCTGAAGCCGGGCAGCAGGTCAAGCTGTTGCCGGTGGCCGAGCCGGTCGAGCCGGCCCGCACCCTGCGTCGCGCCTGGCTGGGCGCGTGAGCGGGCCTCGGGCGCAGACCGCCGGATCGGCGGTGCGATTCCGTCGTTCCCTGATCGGGACGCTGGCCGTCCTGATCGCCCTGCTGCTGCATGGCGGCGCCTGGCAGGTCTGGCAGGAGATGGCGCTCGAGCAGGCGCAGCCCGCCGCGATGCAGCGCCTGCAGGCCAGCTACACCACGATGGTGGCGCTGTCGGCGGCGCCACAGGTTGTGGCTCGTCCGGCTACAGCACCCGCGCGGGTGGCTCCCCGTGCCGCACGCCGCGCTTCGGAGGCCGACGATCTGGCCCGGGTCGAGATCGAGGCTACTCCGCCGGTGGTGGCGGTGGCGCTGCCTGCGTCCGAATCTGAATCATCTGAACCGATCGCATCCGCGGCTGTGGCAGGAGTCGAGCCCGCCGCTGCGGCGTCCACCAGCGAGGCCACGGCCGAGGCGGCCTCAGCCCCCCAGCCCGCCGCTTCGCAGCCCAAGCCCTTTACCTGGCCGCCTTCGACGCGGCTCAATTACCGGCTGATCGGTAACTATCGCGGGCAGGTCGATGGCAGTGCGCAAGTGGAATGGCTGCGCCAGGGCGAGCGCTATCAGGTGCATCTGGACATTGCCATCGGGCCATCCTTCGCGCCGCTGGTCAGCCGTCGCACCAGCAGCGAGGGCCGGCTGACTGCAACCGGGCTGGTGCCGCAGCTCTACGAGCAGGAAACCCGGGCGCTGCTGGCAACGCCGCGCCGCGCCGTGGTGCGCTTTGACGAACGTGAAACCCTGCTGGCCAATGGCCGAAGGGTGCAGACCCCCGCCGACGTGCAGGACGTTGCCAGCCAGTTCATTCAGCTGATCTATCTCTACACCACGCGCCCGGAGCTGCGTGAGCCCGGGCAGACGGTGGATTTCGGGCTGGCGCTACCCAACCGCATCGACCGCTGGAGCTACGAATCCGGCGGTGTCAGTCCGCAGCAGACCGCTGCCGGTACGATCGAGGCGCTGCATGTGAAGCCGCGCCGCGCCGCGGACCCGGGCGACATCACCGCCGAGATGTGGCTGGCGCCGCGTCTGCAATGGCTGCCGGTGCGCATCCGCATGCAGCAGGATGCCGAGACCTATCTCGACCTGACCCTGGAGCGCCTGCCCGAGCAGGCGAGCCCTTGAAGCCGGGCTTCACGCCCGAAGGAGCAAGACCTTGACGCAAGCTTTCGAGAACATCCTGGTGGAGACCCGGGGCAGCGGCGCACTGCGCTACGGCTGGATCACCCTGCATCGGCCCAAGCAGCTCAACGCGCTCAATGACGCGCTGATGGACGAACTTGGCGCCGCGCTGCTGGCCTTCGATGCCGATGCGTCGATCGGCTGCATCGTGCTGACCGGCAGCGAAAAGGCCTTCGCGGCCGGGGCCGACATCTCGATGATGGCGCCCTACGATTTCGCCACCGCCTATACCCAGGGCCTGATCTCGCGCAACTGGGACACCCTGCGCCAGATCCGCAAGCCGGTGATCGCGGCGGTGGCGGGCTTCGCTCTGGGCGGCGGCTGTGAACTGGCGATGGCCTGCGACCTGATCCTGGCCGCGACCACGGCGCGCTTCGGTCAGCCGGAGATCAAGCTCGGCATCATCCCGGGCGCCGGCGGCACACAGCGCCTGCCGCGTGCGGTGGGCAAGTCCAAGGCGATGGATCTGATCCTGACCGCCCGCATGATGGACGCCGCCGAAGCCGAACGCGCCGGATTGGTGTCCCGCGTGGTCGAGGCAGACGCCTTGCACGCCGAAGCCACGCAGGCCGCCGAGGCGATCTGCCAAATGTCGTTGCCGAGCATCCTGGCCGCCAAGGAATGCGTCAATCGCGCCTATGAGGCTCCGCTGGGCGAAGGCCTGCTGTACGAGCGCCGGCTGTTCCACGCGCTGTTCTCGACCGCCGACCAGAAGGAAGGCATGGGCGCCTTCCTGGAAAAGCGCAAGCCCGCCTTCAATCACCGATAACAGGCGACCGGGCGGCCGGCAGACCCGATCAGCCCGCTGCCTTGGCGCTCAGGCGCCGTTCGAGCTCAGCGGCCGGAATGGCGCCCGGGGCCCGGGTGCCATCCTCGAAGATGATGGCCGGCGTACCGTTGACGCGGTGCTTGCGCGACAGCTCCAGGTTGCGGTTGATCGCGCTGTCGTCGCACTTGCCCATCACCTTGACCGGGGTCGTGCCGTCGACCATCCAGTTGCGCCAGGCGGCGGTGCTGTCCTTGGCGCACCAGATCGAGCGCGACTTGTCGGCCGAATCACCGCCCAGGATCGGGATGACGAAGGTGTAGACGGTCAGGTCCTTGACGTTGACCAGATCCTTTTCCAGCT
This sequence comes from Burkholderiaceae bacterium, assembly GCA_031970775.1. GTDB lineage: Bacteria > Pseudomonadota > Gammaproteobacteria > Burkholderiales > Burkholderiaceae_C > Sphaerotilus. The sequence continues at coordinate 2,924 of DALYHR010000163.1, forward strand.
TCTTGCAATAGCCGCAGTTCGGGTCGGCAAAGACAGCGATGCGGCGCTTGCCGTTGCCGTTTTTCCAGACGATCGCGTCCTTGAGCGGCAGGGTCGCGAAGTCGACGGCGGTGAGCTTGTCGACGCGCTCCTCGGTGAGGTTGCGCTTGCTGGCTGTTTCGATGATCGCGCCTTGAACGAGATAGTTGGCGCGAGCGTCGGTGTACATGATCTCAGTGCCGAAGCGCACTTCCCACAGGCCGGCCACCGGGGCAGGGCGCACCTCGTCGGGTTTGATGCCCTGGAAGCGGTCGGCCAGCGTCTTGCGGATCTCGGCCTCGTCGGCCTGGGCCGGCAGCGCGGCCAGCAGCGTCAGGGCCGAGGCGGCCAGCAGGGCGGCGCGGGTCAGGGTTCGGGTGAAGGGTTTCATCATGAATTCCATCGAAAAAAGGTTCAGGCCCGTCCGGCCAGGGCCTGGCTGACCAGCCAGCGTTTGACCGGGCCGAGGCGGTCGACCCAGCTCAGGCCTTGATTGCGCAGGGTGCGCAGCAGTTCGTTGTTGCCTGGGGCGAAGAGGCTCCACAGCGCGTCGCCGGTGCCGCCGACTTCGAGCATGCGGGCGCGGCGTTCGCGTTCGTAGCGGCGCAGCGTGCGGGCATCGCCGGGCGAGCGCCACGGGCTGCGGCGGTGTTCGGCCTCGAGCACGCGCACGAGGCTGATCACATCGCCCAGGCCGAGGTTGAGGCCCTGGCCGGCCAGCGGGTGAATCTGATGGGCGGCGTCGCCGAGCAGCACCCAGCCTTCGTCGCTCCAGCGGTCGGCTTCGGCGTGAGCCAGCGGCCAGACCACCCGGGGCGCGGACAGCTTCAGGGTGCCGATCTCCTCGCAGCCGGTGGCTGCGTTGAGAGCCTGTTCAAACTCTTCGGGCGGCAGTGCGGCCAGGCGGGTGGCCTCGTCCTGTGGCATCGACCAGACCAGCCCCCACGAGGCTCCGGGCAGTGGAGTTTCGAAAGGCAGCAGCGCCAGGATGTCGGGGCAGCGGAACCACTGATGTGCCGTGCCGCCGTGCGGATGCTCGCTGGTCAGCCGGGTGGCCAGCGCGCTGTGGCCGTAGGCCTGACGGCGGAACTGCACGCCCAGCCGGCTGCGTTCGATCGAGAACTTGCCTTCGCAGATCGCCCGCAGCGGGGCTTCGACCGGCTGCTCGACCCGTCGCACATGCGGGGCATAGCGCAGCGCCTGCTGCAGCCCGGATTCGAGCGCGGCGGCATCGACGATCCAGGTCAGCGCCGCCACCTGCTGTTGCCAGGCCGAGAAGCGCAAACGGCCGCCGTCGTCGCCGCGGATGTCCATGTCCAGCACCGGCGTGACTGCGGTCTCGGGCAGACCGTCCCAGACGCGCAGGCTGCGCAGCAGCTCGACCGAAGCGGCATTGAGCGCGTAGGTGCGCACATCCGGTGCGGCGGTGGCCGAAGGGGCTGCGGGGGCACTCAGGGCGACCCGGAAACCGTGGCGAGCCAGCGCCAGGGCGAGGCAGGAAGCCACCGGGCCGGAGCCGAGAATGCTGACGTCGATCGAATCGGAAGGCTGCATGCGCGGCATTGTAGGGAGCGGCCAACGCGGGCGGGTCCGGGTGACACCGATACCCCGCCTACAATTCGCCGCTTCCCCCAGATTCCCGAAAGCCTCCCGCCATGAGCCTGAAATGCGGCATCGTCGGCCTGCCCAACGTCGGCAAGTCCACCCTGTTCAACGCCCTGACCAAGGCGGGCATCGCCGCCGAGAACTACCCGTTCTGCACCATCGAGCCCAACGTCGGCGTGGTCGAAGTGCCCGATCCGCGCATGGCGCAGCTGGCTGAAATCGTCCAGCCCGAGCGCACCGTGCCGGCCATCGTCGAGTTCGTCGATATCGCCGGTCTTGTGGCCGGGGCCTCCAAGGGCGAAGGCCTGGGCAATCAGTTCCTCAGCCACATCCGCGAGACCGACGCCATCGTCAACGTGGTGCGCTGCTTCGAGGACGACAACGTCATCCACGTCGCTGGCAAGGTCGACCCGATCGCCGATATCGAAGTGATCCAGACCGAGCTGTGTCTGGCCGATCTCGGCACGGTCGAAAAGACCCTGCAGCGCTCGATCAAGGCGGCCCGCTCGGGCAACGACAAGGACGCCGCTGCGCTGGTCAAGGTGCTGGAGAAGTGCCAGGCCGCGCTGGATGAAGCCAAGCCGGTGCGCGCGCTCGACTTCAGCAAGGAAGAGTTGGTGCTGCTCAAGCCGCTGTGCCTGATCACCGCCAAGCCGGCGATGTTCGTCGGCAACGTCGCCGAAGACGGCTTCGAGAACAACCCGCTGCTCGAGCGCCTGCAGGCCTATGCCGCGGCGCAGAAGGCGCCGGTGGTGGCGATCTGCGCCAAGACCGAGGCCGATCTCTCGGAGATGGACGACGAGGACAAGGCGCTCTTCCTCGCCGAGATGGGCCA
>DALYHR010000164.1:0-5381 GCA_031970775.1 Burkholderiaceae bacterium
GGCTGGCACATCGAGTGCTCGGCGATGAGCTGCGCGCTGCTGGGCGAAACCTTCGATATCCACGGCGGCGGTCTGGATCTGCAGTTCCCGCACCACGAGAACGAGATCGCGCAGAGCGAAGGGGCAACAGGTCAGCCGTTTGCGCGCTTCTGGATGCACAACGGCTTCCTGAACGTCGATAACGAGAAGATGTCCAAGTCGCTGGGCAACTTTTTCACCATCCGCGATGTACTCAAGCATTTTGATGGCGAGACGATTCGCTTCTTTATGCTGCGCACCCACTATCGCAGTCCGTTCAACTACAGCGACGCCGGGCTGGAGGAGGCTCGCAGTGGTCTGCGTCGCCTCTACACCGCCCTGGAGTCGGTGACACCGGATGAGTCGGGTTTTAGTTGGGAGCATCCCGCCGCAGTGCGTTTCAAAGCGGCCATGGATGATGACTTCAACACACCGATGGCATTGGCGGTGTTGTTCGAACTGGCTTCTGAAACCAATCGCTCGGGTTCGGCGCAAGCCGCTGGGCTGCTTCGCAGTCTTGGCGCTGTCCTGGGCCTGCTGCAGCAGCCGGCGCGCGACTATCTCCAAGGCAGTCCCCGGGGCAATGCCCTGGAGGCGGCGTCCGAAGAGGTTCGTATCCAGGCGCTGATCGAAGCGCGTGCCGAGGCCAAGCGCGGCCGCAACTTCGCCGAGGCCGACCGCATTCGTAACGAACTGGCAGCCGAGGGCATCACGCTCAAGGACTCGCCGACCGGGACCACCTGGGTCCGCAGCTGAAGGAACGACATCTTGTCGAAACTGCCTGTCGTACCGCCGGATGAGGGGGTCACGCCCGACTACTGGGACGAAGCCTGCCGCCATCTGGTCGAGCGCGACCGGGTCCTGAGCAAGCTGATTCCCGAATTTGGCGAGGCCCGTCTGCAGTCCCGCGGTGATGCCTTCACGACGCTGGTCCGATCGGTGATCGGGCAGCAGATCTCGGTCAAGGCGGCGCAGTCGGTCTGGCATCGCCTCTCCGATGCCCTCGGAGTTGGGGCCGAAGGGGCCTTGCATCCTGAAGCGGTACTGGCTCGCCCAGTGGATGCGCTGCGTCAGGTGGGACTTTCGGCGCGCAAAAGCGAGTATCTGCTGGATCTGGCCCGTCACTTTGTCGAGGGGCGTGTTCATGCGGACAGCTGGGCGGGCATGAGTGACGAGAAGATCATTGAGGAGCTGGTGGCGATCCGGGGCATCGGCCGCTGGACCGCCGAGATGTTCCTGATCTTTCACCTGATGCGGCCGAATGTGCTGCCGCTCGATGATGTCGGCCTGCTGCGGGGCATCAGCCTCAATTACTTCAGCGGTGAGCCGGTATCGCGTGCCGAGGCGCGCGAAGTGGGCGAAGCCTGGGCCCCCTTTCGTTCGGTGGCAACCTGGTATCTCTGGCGCAGTCTGGATCCGCTGACGGTGGCGTACTAGGCGTCTTTACGGACGAAGCAGACATGGAAGTCGGCCTGATGCAGCGCCGTGCGTACGCTGCAACACCGACGTCAGGCCCACCGAATAGACTACGCGACACGAAAACAGCCGCAAGGCCTGGATTCCAAACGAGGAACTTCACATGAGCAAACGTCACTTTCTAGACTTTGAGCATCCCATTGCCGAGCTTGAATCCAAGATCGATGAGCTGCGCTATGTGCAGAGCGAGTCGGCCGTGGACATCTCTGAGGAGATCGACCGGCTCTCCAAGAAAAGCCAGCAACTGGCCAAGGATATTTATTCCAGCCTGACGCCCTGGCAGGTGACGCAGATTGCCCGCCATCCGCAGCGCCCGTACACGCTGGACTACGTCAACGAACTGTTCACCGACTTCCAGGAGCTGCATGGCGACCGTGCCTTCGCCGATGATCAGTCGATCGTCGGGGGGCTGGCACGCTTCAACGGACAGTCCTGCATGGTGATCGGCCATCAAAAGGGCCGCGACACGCGGGAGCGAGCTGCACGCAATTTCGGCATGCCGCGTCCCGAGGGCTACCGCAAGGCCTTGCGCCTGATGCGACTGGCCGAGAAATTCGGTCTGCCAGTCTTTACCTTCGTCGATACGCCGGGGGCCTATCCGGGCATCGGTGCCGAGGAGCGCGGTCAATCCGAAGCGATCGGCCGCAACATCTTCGAGATGGCGCAACTCGAAGTGCCGATCATCACCACCATCATTGGTGAGGGTGGGTCGGGCGGTGCACTGGCGATTTCAGTGGCCGATCAGGTGCTGATGATGCAGTTCTCGGTCTACTCGGTGATTTCGCCGGAAGGCTGTGCCTCGATTCTGTGGAAGACCGCCGAGCGCGCCAGCGATGCCGCCGAAGCCCTGGGCATCACGGCGCATCGTCTCAAGGCGTTGGGGCTCATCGACAAGATCGTCAACGAACCGGTCGGCGGGGCTCATCGCGACACCAAGCAAGCTGCCGCAAGCCTGAAGCGTGTTCTGACTGAAACGCTGCGCCAAGTCTCTGGCTTGAAGGTCGAAGCGCTGCTGGAACAGCGTTATCAGCGCCTGCGTGGCTTTGGACGGTTCAACAACATCAAGGGCTGAGACGCCTGTTCCGGATACCGCCACACGGTCACGCCATGTTCTGGCCGTGGCCTGTAGCGGGGGGCGCGATTCGCTCGCGTTGCTTCACGCCCTGTGGTCAAAGGTCCGCTGCCATCCTTCCTTTCGGATTTTGGTGCTGCATGTCCACCATGGGCTGAGTCCGCAGGCCGATGCGTGGCGCGATCGCTTGCAACGCACCTGTCGGCGCTGGCAGCGCGGCGCAGAGGCTGAACTGAAGTTCGTGCCCTTGACCGTGAAGGTCGATCGGGGGAGCGCTTCCGGGCTGGAGGCCGAAGCCCGCGCGCGACGCTACGAGGCCCTGACCCAAGCCGCCAAGCGCGAAGGGGCCAGGACCATCGTGTTGGCGCACCACCGCGACGATCAAACCGAGACCGTGCTCCTGCAGGCCCTGCGGGGAGCCGGGCCGGCGGGATTGTCCGCCATGCCCCGGCAGATCGAGCGCGACGGACTGCTCTGGATTCGGCCTTGGCTGGATCGACGGCGTTCTGAAATCGAGTCTTATAGTCGCCGGTACCGGCTCCATCCCGTTGAGGATGAAAGCAACGGCGACCCTCGCTTTGCGCGCAACCGCCTGCGACACCTGATTCTTCCCGACCTGCGCCGTGCCTTTCCTCAGGTTGACTTGGCTCTGGGGACTGTGGCGCGCCATGCCCAGGATGCTGCGACTTGCCTGGAGGATCTGGCCCGACTCGACCTGTCACACTGCCAGGGGCGTGATCCCAGTGAACTGAGCCAGGTGGCATTGATGCAGCTTTCTGCGGCGCGGCGACGGAATCTGCTCAGGTTCTGGCTGATCGAGATCGCCCAGTCGGGTGTGACCGACTCGCTCCTGATCCGTCTTGGTCATGAGCTTGCAGCCGAGACGGTTCGGGGTGCCGGGCGCCGGCGTTGGGCCTTGGGGCCAGGCCGCTGGGTCGAGTTGCATCGACAGCACCTGACCTGTCTTGCCGAGCCTGAAGCCCGGCCACAGGAGGCGGTTTCCATTCGGGCTCAACGGATTGGCCCGCTTATCGAGGGGGAACGCCATGTTCCGGGCTGGCCTGTGGGGCGACTGGTGGTGAGCGAGGCTCTGCCGGGGGAGCCGGGTATCCGTGAGTTACGGCTGCGTGCCCTGGGTGAGTTGCAGGTCATCAGCCGCCAGCCTGGGATGCAGTTTCAGCTGACTGCGCGATCGGTGCCGCGTGCGCTGGTCAAACAGTTTCAGGTTCGCGATGTGCATCTGGCACTGAGGTCCGGGCCTTATTTGCTGACGGGGTCGGGAGAGCTGCTTTTTGCACCAGGACTGGGGTTGGATGGTCGGTTCCTGGACGAAGGCTCTGCCCAGGAATCCGGGCGGCTTCTGACGATCCACTGGGTTATGCAAGATTGCGTTGGGTAGCCCGGTTAGAATCCGCGACTCTTCGCACTGCGATTAACCGTTACAAGTCAATGGCATTGATCGTTCATAAATACGGCGGCACCTCGATGGGCTCGACCGAGCGCATTCGCAATGTCGCCAAACGCGTGGCCAAGTGGGCTCGCGCAGGTCACCAGATGGTGGTCGTCCCGTCAGCGATGAGCGGCGAGACCAATCGCCTGCTCGGGCTGGCCAAAGAGGTTTCACCGGCACGCCAGACCCCCGAGATGCTGCGCGAACTCGACATGATCGCCTGTACGGGCGAGCAGGTGTCGGTCGGTCTGCTGGCCCTGGCGCTGCAGGCTGAAGGCATGGACGCTGTCAGCTACAACGGCTGGCAGGTGCCGGTCAAGACGGACAGTTCCTACACCAAGGCCCGGATCGAGAGCATCGACGACGCCCGCGTGCGCGCCGATCTGTCGGCTGGCAAGGTGGTGATCATCACCGGCTTCCAGGGGATCGACCCGGAGGGCAACGTCACCACGCTGGGCCGTGGGGGTTCGGATACTTCGGCCGTGGCCGTGGCTGCGGCCATGAAGGCCGCTGAGTGCCTGATCTATACCGATGTGGATGGTGTCTACACCACCGACCCGCGTATCGTCCCGGAGGCCAAGCGCCTGAGCACGGTGAGCTTTGAGGAGATGCTGGAAATGGCGTCCCTGGGCTCCAAGGTGCTGCAGATCCGTTCGGTTGAGTTCGCTGGCAAGTACCGCGTGCCGCTGCGTGTGCTGTCGAGCTTCACTCCCTGGGACATCAATATCGAGGAAGAGGCCAAGTCGGGCACCCTGATCACTTTCGAGGAAGACGAAAAGATGGAACAAGCCGTTGTGTCGGGCATTGCCTTCAATCGCGACGAAGCCAAGATCACCGTGATCGGTGTGCCGGACAAGCCGGGCATCGCCTACAGCATTCTGGGCAAGGTGGCTGAGGCCAACATCGATGTCGATGTGATCCTGCAAAACGTCTCGCACGCCGGCAAGACCGATTTCTCGTTCACCGTGCACCGCAACGACTACCAGCGCACCCTGGATCTGCTGAAGTCGGAGGTTGCTCCGCAACTCGGCGCAGCCGAAGTGCTCGGCGACGCCAAGATCTGCAAGGTCTCGATCGTGGGCATCGGCATGCGTTCGCACGCCGGCGTGGCCAGCAAGATGTTCGGTACCCTGAGCGAAGAGGGCATCAACATTCAGATGATCACGACCAGCGAGATCAAGACCTCGGTCGTGATCGATGAAAAGTACATGGAACTGGCTGTTCGTGCACTTCACAAGGCCTTCGATCTCGATCAACAGTAAGAACTCTGGTTGAAACGCCAGGATTTCTGGCTATAATCTTTCTTCTTCGGAGACGTGACCGAGAGGCCGAAGGTGCTCCCCTGCTAAGGGAGTATGCGCGCTA
>DALYHR010000165.1:0-5375 GCA_031970775.1 Burkholderiaceae bacterium
AGCCCGAAGCGCATGTTGTCGCCCACGGTCATGTGCGGATAGAGCGCGTAGCTCTGAAACACCATCGCCACGCCGCGCTCTGACGGCGGCAGATGGGTGGCGTCGGTATCGCCGATCAGCAGGCGACCTTCCGAGATGTCTTCCAGCCCGGCGATCATGCGCAGCAGGGTGGACTTGCCGCAGCCGGACGGGCCGACGAAGACCATGAACTCACCGTCCTCGATCGACAGATCGATGCCCCGGATGATTTCCGGGCCGCTGTCGTAGCGTTTGCGGAGGGCTTCGAGGATGACAGCACTCATTTCGAATCAGCCTTTATCAGCCTTTGATGGCACTGGAGATCACGCTGCGAACAAACCAGCGCTGGAAGACGAGGAACACCGCCAGCGTCGGCAGGGTGGCCAGCAGGGCAAAGGCCATCACATCGCCCCATTGCCGGGGGAACTGGCCGAAGAAGGTCTGCATCGCCAGCGGCAGGGTGGCGTGCTCGTCGCCGCGCACCACCATCACCGGCCAGAGCAGATCGCCCCAGCGGGCCAGGAACTGCAGCACCGCCACGGTGGCGATCACCGGCTTGGACAGCGGCAGCACGATGCTCCAGTAGATGCGCCAAGGCCCGGCACCGTCCATCTGCGCGGCCTCTTCGAGGTCCTTGGGCAGGGCGACGAAGAACTGATAAAACAGATAGACCGAGAAGGCGTTGGCCACGAAGGGCAGCACCTGAACGTGGTAGCTGTCGAGCCAGCCTTGCACCCACTGACCCTCGCTGAACCAGGGCAACTGATTGACCAGCAGCAGCAGCGGCACGGCGATCGCCTCGAAGGGGATGACGATCAGGGCAATGATGGCCGCGAGCACCAGACGCCGTCCGGCGAAGCGGAAGCGGGCCAGCGCGTAGGCCAGCATGCTGTTGACCAGCAGCCCGAGCAGCACGGTCAGGCCCACCACGCCAACCGAGTTCCAGAACGCCAGGTCAAAGCGGGTGCGCTCGGCCACGTCGCGGAAGTTCTGCAGCGACAGCTCGCCGACGGGCAGGAAGGCCCGCAGCGTGCCCATGTCCCGCAGCAGTTGCATCTCGTCGCCCTTGAAGGCCGACACGCCCATGAACAACAGCGGGAACAGGAAGAACAGCACCAACAGCGCGTGCAGCAGGTAGGGGGCGATGGGCGGGCGCTTCATGCCGCACCTCCGTCTTCGCGAATGATCAGCCGCTGGATCATCGAAATGGCCAGCACGATGCCGAAGAACACCACCGACAGCGCCGAGGCGTAGCCGATGCTGCCGTTGCGCAGCCCTTCGTGGACCATCAGCATCACCAGGGTGCGGAAGCTATCGACCGGGGCCGCCGCACCGCTGCTGGCGATGATCTGCACCTGGGTGAACAGCTGAAAGGCGTAGATCGTGGTGGTGACCAGCACGAAGATCGTCGTATTGCGCAGCATTGGCAGGGTGATCCAGCGGAACTGCTGCCAGGGCCGGGCGCCTTCGAGGGTGGCAGCTTCATAGAGATCGACCGGAATCGCCTGCAGGCCAGCCAGGAACACCAGCATCTGAAAGCCCACTCCCTGCCAGATCGACAGCAGCATTACCGCCGGCATCACCAGCGCCGGGTCACGCAGCCAGTCCTGCGGGCCGATCGAGCCGAAGCTCAGCACGTCGATCAGCCGGTTGATCACACCCTGATCGGGGCTGTACATCAGCGACCAGATCACCGCGACCACCGACATCGTGGTCGCCACCGGCATGAAGTAAATGGTGCGAAACAGATGGCTGCCGCGCAGCTTGCGGTTGACCAGCAGGGCCAGGCCCAGCGCCAGCGCGGTCTGCAGGGGCACCACCACGGCGACGAAGCGCAGGTTGTTGCCCAGCGCGGCCCAGAAGCTGTCGTCGTCCCACAGGCGCAGGTAGTTCTCCCAGCCGATGACCTCGGTGGGCAGGGCCGCGTGGGTCAGCAGCCGCTGGTCGGTGAACGACAGCACGGCCGCCATCAGGAACGGCACCACCATGAACAGTGTCAGCAGCAGCAGGCCTGGGGCGGCGAATAGCCACGGCGTCCAGCGCGGACGGCGTGTCTTCGGGGAGGGGCGGAAGGTCGACATGGCGGACGGAGGTCAGCGCAGGGCCGGATAGCCCTTGTTGTCCTTGATCGCCTGATCGATGCGGCGGGCGGCGCGGTCGAGCTCCTTCTTCGCGTCGGAGCCGGCCAGCACGTTGTTGACCGCCTCGGCAAAGGCGGTGGTGATCACCGGGTAGGCCGGCGTGGTGGGGCGTACCATCGCCACGCCCTGCTGAATCTGTTCGGCGTAGATCGCCAGCGGGCCGCCGGCGCTGTAGCTGCGGTTGCGCGACAGGGCCGTGCGGGTGCCGGGAATCGCGCCATTGGCCTGTGTGACCCGGGTGATCTCCTCGGGCGACATCAGATGGGCCAGCACCGAAGCGGCTTCCTTGGGTGCCTTGCAATCGGCCGAGATGCCGAAGTTCCACGAGCCGGCGCCGGTGACGGCCCGGGCGCCGAATTTCGGCATCGGGATCAGCACCAGATCGTCGCCGAGCGCCTTGCGGTAGTCGGCATGAACCCAATGGCCGACGTAGGACAGGGCGGAGCGGCCCTGGATGAAGTCACCGTCGTCGCGGGTGGCCGGGTTGACCCAGCCGGAGCGGGCCCAGGTCTGCAGCAGCGTCAACGCCTTGACGGCTTCGGGGCCGTTGAGGGCGCCTTGAGCGGTCTTGAGGCTCTGGCGGTCGATCAGATCGCCGCCCAGGCTCTGCACGATCGGCGAGAAGCCGTAGGTGAACCACTCGCCCATGCCGTAGTTGAACTTCATGTCGAGCGGGAACGCCACGCCGGCCGCCTTGAGCTTGCGCAGTACGTCCTCAAACTCCGCCAGCGTCCAGGCCTCGCTGACCTTGCTCGGGATACGGGCCCCGACCTTCTGCAGCCACTTGCGCTGGCCCCACAGCGCCAAACCGGAATCGAACTGCCCCAGGCTGTAGAGCCGGTCGTTGTAGGTGCCCTGGCGCTTGAGCGAGGGCAGCAGTTCGGTGTCGGCAATCTTCTTCAGCTCCGGGAAGCTGTCCAGCGCAATGATCTTCTGGGTCCACGCGTAGTTGTAGACGTTGGGGCCGTCGAAATCGAGCAGACAGGGCAGCTTGTGCGCCAGGGCGGCGGCATTGACCTGATCGTTGTAGCTGCCTTCGGGCAGGCGGACCAGCTCAATGCGGACGTCCTTATGCGACTGATTGAAGGCGGCCACGGCGTCGCCATAGGCCTTGGCTTCCGGTCCGGCCCCGGCATGGACCCACATCGACACAACGGTCTGCGCATGGGCAGCGGCCGAGCCGAGCAGAACTGCGACGGCCAGCGCGAGGCGGGACGGGCCAAGGGCAAGGCGGGAACGGTGGACTGAACGTGACATCGATGACTCCTGGGGCGTCAGGTCGGGCAGATCGGTGGGTGCGGCGGCGTTTGGTGCGGCGGTCATTCGACCTTGAACTCGAAGTCCTGCACGGCGACGATCTCGGCCGAACCGGACACGCACTGATATTGCTGCAAAGCAGCCCGAACGGCCTGATGGAACACCTTCGGGCCGGACAGGATCGTCACATCGACGACACGGCCGCTGCGGATACGCACTTCGGCGCGTACCTTGCCGCTGATGCCTTCGTCCAGCGCACGCTCGGGAATCGCCGGGGCGACCTGCTTCGGACAGGCCACCGCGATGTCCTGGCGCACCGGGCCGGCCGGTGCGGTCGGCGCAGCCGGCGGCGGTGGGGCGACGGGCTGAGTGCTTTGCACCGCGGTAATCGCGGGGGCCGGGGCCGGCGCGGGCGGTGGCGGCACGTCGGGCGGCGGGACGAAGGCCGGCGGGGGCGGCGTGTCGATCTTCGGCGGCTCGGGCAGCTTCTCGATCTTGGGCGGCGGCGGAGGCGGCGGCTCGGGCAGCTTGACCTCCTGCACGATGGTGGCCTCGAGCGGTCGCTTGACGATCTCGACCGCCTGCCGCGCCAGCCCGCTGACCAGCAGATAGCCGATGGCGAGATGGGCGACCACCATGGCGGTGATGCCGGCCGGACTGAAGCGACGGCCCGGCTGGAAAGCCCGGCGACCGGGGCCGCGCATTGCCTCGGCAGGCGTTGCGGCTGAAGGGGAGGGGGCGGTGGAATTCATGGTCACGGCCGCGTCATTGGGCGAATTGCTCGGAGCCGATCACGCCGATCTTGCTCAAGCCGATACGCTGCGCCGAAGCCAGCACGGAGGCGACGACGTCGTAACGGGCCTTGCGGTCGGGGCGAAGATGAACCTCGGGCTGCATGGCCCGATTGGCCTGTTCACTCATCAGGCGTTCCAGCTCGTCGTGCAGACCGACGACCTGACCATTCCAGAGCACCTGGCCAGCCCCATCGATATCGATGCGCACCACCTCGGGCTTGACCGCGCTGGGCGGCGGGTTGCCGGTGGGCATGTTCAGGTTGACCGAATGCAGCTGGATCGGGATGGTGATGATCAGCATGATCAGCATGATCAGCAGCACCAGCATCACGTCGATCAGCGGGGTGGTGTTGATGTCGGCGACCGGTTCGTCGACCGCGGCTGGCTTGAGGCGCCGCTTCCTGTGTTGGGCCATGGTGGGATCTCCGGAATGCTCAACCCTTGACCGGGGGTTCGGTGATGAAGCCGATCTTGCGGATGCCGGCGCGCTGGCAGGCGTAGATGATTCGGCCGACCGGTTCGTAGTCGCTGCGGAAGTCGCCGCGGATGTGCACTTCGGGCTGCGGGTCGAGCTTGGCGATGGTCTTGAGCCGGTCGATCAGGTCGTTGGTGCCCTTGACCCGGGCATCGAGCCAGTAGATCTGCGCCTGGGCGTCGACCGAGATGACGATGTCCTGCGGCTTGCTTTCGCGCACTTCGTTGCGCTGCTTGGGCAGGTCGACCGGCACCGAGTAGTTCACCACCGGGATGGTGATCAGGAAGATGATCAGCAGCACCAGCATCACATCGACCAGCGGCGTGGTGTTGATCGCCGAGACGGCCTGGTCTTCGCCGCCAGCGCCGGGCAGGTTCATCGCCATGGGAAGGGCTCCGGGTTACGGGTCGCGAGGGGCGGGGATCACTCAGTGGCTGGAAGCCAGCATCACGGTGTGCAACTCGCCCGAGAAGTCGCGAACTTCGTCCATCACGGCGGTATTGCGGCGCAGCAGCCAGTTGTAGCCCAGCACGGCGGGCACGGCCACAGCCAGACCGATCGCGGTCATGATCAGCGCTTCGCCGACCGGGCCGGCCACCTTGTCGATCGAGGCCTGACCGGCCACGCCGATGGCAGTCAGCGCGTGGTAGATGCCCCAGACGGTGCCGAACAGGCCGACGAAGGGGCTGG
>DALYHR010000166.1:0-5348 GCA_031970775.1 Burkholderiaceae bacterium
TCCTGCAAGGGCGCTTCGGGCCGAAGGATGTGATCCCGGTCGATGTGCGCGACGGCGCCTTCGAGTTCGGCCGGGTGGTGCATTGATCGCTGTTGTGAAATGAATACGCACCCGGATTAATGGAATCGATTGTTTTATTAATTCGGGCGTTTGAATATTAATCTGAGCGTTGTTATTGTTGTTTGAGTGCGTCGGATTAATCTTCTTACAAAGATGATCCATCATTGAATTTCAGCTCTCATTTAACATTCCCTCGTCGTTAACTGCAGCGCAAGAGGGAATGATGAGAATTAACCTCAATCAAGTTCTGAATCACCTTGAATTGTCGGGTGCTGATATTGAAGCTTCGGCTGTTCTGACCATTGACGGACTGACCTTGGCTTCCTCTTTTCCCGTGGACATCCACGAGGACCGGATTGGTTCCATGTTTGCGGCGCTGCAGTCGCTCGGGCACCGTGCAGGGCGGGAATTGCCCTACGGCGGTCTGGAGCAGATCCTGGTCGGCTACGAGAGGGGTCATGCCCTGTTGACGCGCGTCGGCCACGATGTGCTGCTGGCTGCCCTGTTGAGATCCTGTGACGAGATCGACCATGTTCTGGAACTGACCCGCGAGGGTGCGCAGCGGATTGAATCCGTGATGGCGGCTTATCTGGCGCGTTGAACGCTCGTGGATATTGAGAATCATCAATTTGACGGAGAACCAAGGTGGCTGATACGCATATCAAGGGCATTTATGTGCTCACGCGGGGGATTCTCGAAAATATTCCTCCATCCCAGAAATTTGGAGATCACGACGAAAAAGTTTTGTTGAAGGCTGGACCGGCATTGCTGGCCTTGGAAAATGATCTCGTCAAAGGTTTTTACGATACTGTTCAGAGTCATCCGCCCATGGCTGCGATTCTGGCCGACGGGGTACGGGGCGAGCGGGAGGCTACGCTGCGGGGGTGGTGGAAGCGCACGCTGGCCGGGCCTTTTGACGAGCAGTACTGGGCCTGGCAGACCTTGGTGGGCATGCAGCACGTTCGGGTCGGGGTCAAGAACCCGATGATGATGGGCATGTGGCACTGGGTGTCGCAATGGCTGACTCATCATGCGCGCAGTGGGGAGCTGGGCGATGTGGGAGCTGCCCAGGAGGTGTTGGATAGCTTCAGCCGGCTGATGATGACGGCGCAGGCACTGTGCTCGGAAAGCTATTTGTGCAGCTGTCTGGAGACCCTGACTCGCACGACAGGGTTTAAACCTGCGCTGCTGGAGCGCATCGCCCGCAACGAGATCGAGAAGATGCTGGGTGAGGCGCGTGCCGAACTCGGGACCGTGGCCCTGGCCGCTTGAGCGACTGCGTTTCTGCCCAAAAGCACCCTGCCCTGGCCTTGCGATAGGGGGGGTGGTACAGGGCGGATGCCAAAAACGTCACGCCTGTCACGGTGCGTCACTAATTCACGGGCACAATCGCGGCCATGTTCATGACCGTGCCAACCCTGCTGACCTGGGCCCGCATCGTGGCGATCCCGCTGATCATCGGTGCCTACCGGCTACCGTATGGTGCGGACGTCTGCAACACCGTTGCGACCACGCTGTTCATTCTGGTGGCCCTGACCGACTGGCTCGATGGTTATCTGGCCCGCAGGCTCAACCAGACCAGCTCTTTCGGGGCTTTTCTCGACCCGGTGGCTGACAAGTTTCTGGTCAGCGCTTCGCTGCTGATCCTGCTGGAGCTGGGTCGCGTTGGAGCCTGGGTGGCGTTGGTGATCATCGGTCGCGAGATCGCCATCTCGGCGCTGCGCGAGTGGATGGCGCAGATCGGTGCGTCGCGCAGCGTGGCGGTCAACATGCTGGGCAAGCTCAAGACTACTGCGCAGTTGGTGGCGATTCCGTTCCTGCTCTACGACGGTGAACTGTTCAACGGCGCCATCGACACCCACACCTGGGGCACGGTGCTGATCGTGGTGGCGTGCGCACTGACCATCTGGTCGATGGTCTATTACCTGCAGAAAGCCCTGCCGGAGATTCGCGCCAAGGCGCGCTGAGTGCGTCACTGACGAACTCGAAGTTAGAAGCGCGTCCTGAACCCAAGCGTCAGGAAATCGGTTCCGTTGGCGCCATAGTCGTTCAGCAGGTCGTAGATCGTGCAGCGATGGTGCAGGCGCAAGAAGACGTCATGCCACGCCTCGGACCGGAATGAGGTGCCGATCTCGATGAATAGAAAGTTCAGCGTGCGGCTGCCTTGACCGGTAGGGCCGCGTTCCAGCGGACTGATGGACGAGGTGTAGGACACCCCGAGGGGTGCGAGGCGCAGGTACGTGGGCAGCGATTCCTGCCACGGGAAGCCCTCCCAGCGCACAGCGGGTGCGAGGGCGACCTCGCTCAAACTGGCGATGCCGAAGTGCTGGCCCGCCACACCTTCGAGTTCAACCGACAGGGGCAGCGCGTCCGCGCGCCACAGACTCTTGCTGGCATGGAGCGCCAACAGGTATTGCCGGAAGTACCTGGTGTGCGGGCTGAAGACCGAAGCCGGCTCGGTGTCGTAATAGACCCCGCTGTAAAGGCCCATGCCCCACCCGGACTCCTCGCATCGCGCCTGAAGCGGGATCAACAACCCCGAAGCCAGCAATAGTGAGCTGATGAGGCGAGCTGTAGCGCGGAATCGGGTGGTCATGAAGGGCTCCCGGATAGGAGCCATTCTAGGTTGAAGCCTGCCAGGTCGGCTTTGCCCCAATCAGGCGAAATGCTCCCAGGGCGCCAGATAGCGCCACTGACCGACCGGCAGATTACCCAGCGGGATGCGGCCGATGCGTACGCGCTTCAGACCCACCACTTTCAGGCCGACCGCTTCGCACATACGGCGAATCTGGCGCTTGCGGCCTTCGCGCAGCACCACGCGCAGCTGATCCTCGTTCTGCCAGCTCACCTTGGCCGGGCGCAGCGGCACGCCGTCCAGCTCCAGACCGTGCTGCAACAGCGCGATGGCACTGTCGGGCACCTTGTCCTCCGGGCCCTGGTACTCGACCCGCACCAGATATTCCTTTTCCACCACCGATTCGTCACCGATCAGGGTGCGGGCGATGCGGCCGTCCTGAGTCAGCACCAGCATGCCGGTGGAGTCGATGTCGAGACGTCCGGCCGGCGCCAGACCGCGCAGATGGCCGGGGTGGTACTTGAGCTTGGAGGGGTCGTCTTCCCAGCGGTTTTCCGGCTTGACCAGCACCGAGGCGGGTTCGTAGCCGTCTTCGGCCTGACCGCTGACATAGCCGATCGGCTTGTGCAGCAGGATGGTCATGCGCTGGGCCTGATGCTCGCGGGCCTGCGGATCGATTTCGATCTGGGCGTTCGGGCGCACGCGCTGACCCAACACGGCCATCTTGCCGTCGACCCGCACCCAGCCGGCAGCGATCCAGTCGTCGGCTTCACGGCGCGAGGCCAGACCGAGTTCGCCCAGCCGCTTGGACAGGCGCTCGCCTTCCGAGCCCTGACCGGTCATTTCGACCGGAGTCGGCCTGGGGGGGCGATTGGCGCGCCGGGGCTCAAAGCCCTCGTCAGGACCGCCAGCCTGCACCGGACGGGCCGGCGGCAGGGGGGCACGGCGCTCGCGTTGCGGCGGACGGTCCGAGAAAGCAGTCATCGGCTCACGGCGCGAGGGTCCACCGTCACGGGGGGACTCGTCCCGGCGCGGCGGACGGCGATCATCAAAGCGCGGGCGTTCCTCGCGGAAACGGTCCTCACGGGGCGGGCGATCCCCGAATCGATCTTCACGCGGTCGATCGCTGCGGGGCCGCTCACTGTGCGGGCGATCACTGTGTGGGCGATCACCATAGGGACGGTCGCTGCGAGGGCGATCGGCTCGCGCACGGTCCCCGAATGGACGATCTCCTTGTGGGCGGTCAGCACGTGGCCGATCACCAAAGGGCCTGTCTCCGGTCGGACGATCCCCCCGAGGACGATCCCCGAAAGGTCGATCACCCTGGGGGCGATCTGCGCGTGGCCGGTCGCCGTAGGGTCGATCGCCCCGAGGCGGACGATCCCCGAACGAGCGCTCGCCTTGCGGCCGATCACCGTAGGGTCGATCGCCTTGCGGACGATCCCCCAAGGGGCGATCCGAGCGCGGGCGGTCACCGAAAGCCGGTCGACCGCGGCGCTCGGAGGACGGCTGCTGGTGTTCCCTCTCGCGTTGCTCCTGGTCGCGCTGGCGCTCGGCCTGGGCCTGGCTCAGGGTGGGGCGACGCAGATTGCCCCCGCGTACCGGAGCGCGCTCAGGCGAGCGGGGCACCGGCTTGGTCTTGAGTTTGATGGTGGTCATGAATGTCGCGCCGGGCGCTGACGATAGAAAGTGATCGGGGTTTCGGAGCCTTGGTTCAGCACGCTGCGCTTAATCTTGCCGACCACGTGCATCTCGCAAGGCTTGCAGTCGAAGCGCAGCAACAGCTTTTCCTTGCCGTTGATCAGCGTCAGCGGCTCAGCGCGAATCGTGCCTTGCACTCCGGTGACGCCCTTGGCCTGCTTCGGGCACAGGCTTAAAGAGAAGCGCACGCAGTGCTTGGTGATCATCAGGCTGACGTCGCCGAGTTCCTCGTGGCTCTCATAGGCCGCGTCGATCACCTTGACGCCGTGGCGGGCGTAGAAGTCGCGCGCCTTGTGGTTGAAGACGTTGGCCAGATAGCTCAGGCTGTCCTCGGGGTAGGGCGCGGGCGGTTCGACCGCTGGCAGCGGTGCCAGACGGGGCAAGGCCTTTAGGCGCACTGCTTCCAACTTCTCGATCACCTCGCGGCGCAGTTGATTGGCGAGGCTGGCTGGCACGAAGCAGGGTGCCGCGCCGGGTGCGCCGGCCCAGTCGATCGCGACGTGTTCGGCCGTGAAGAATGTGTTGCCCAGTTTGGCGAGGTTGTCACGCAGACCGGCTTCGGCCTTGAGGGTGTCACGCGCAGGCTCCAGCGCATGCGCGGCCTGCACCGTGGCGGTGTGGCCTTCGGCATCGGTGGCGGTGAGCTGGAATCCGTCGGGCGTAACGCTGAAAGCCAACCACGCGCCGATGCGGCGCTCGCTCGACTTCTTTTCCAGCCCGCGCACCCAGGCCATGTCGCGGTTGCGCTTCAGGGCGGTGTCCTTGCGCAGATCCCTGAAGCTGGCCATCGGCTCGTTGGGCACCACGCGCCAGCGTCGGCCGCTCGTGTCGAGCGCCGTGACGGTATTGAGCTGCACGCCGACCAGCTCCTGCTGCAAGTCGAAGTAGGTCAGGCCGTCGCCGTTGTGCAGCGCAGGCACGCCCTCGTCGAGCTCCAGCTCAAAGTGATCCTTGGCCACCTTGGTGACCCAACCCAACGGCACGCCGGCGTGCTTGGGCGAATCAAAGGCAC
>DALYHR010000167.1:0-5326 GCA_031970775.1 Burkholderiaceae bacterium
TGATCCACGCCGTGGCGGTGCTGGTGATCGCCTGCCCCTGCGCGCTGGGCCTGGCCACCCCCGCAGCGCTGATGGTCGGCACCGGTGTGGCCGCCCGTCACGGCATCCTGATCAAGGACGCCGAGGCGCTGGAGTTGGCCCGCCGGCTTGACGAAGTGGTCTTCGACAAGACTGGCACGCTGACCGAAGGCCACCCGGAAGTTGAAGCGGTGATCGGCTTCGGCCTCGACGAATCCGCCGTGCTGGACCACGCCGCAGCGCTGCAGGCCGGCAGCGAACATCCGCTGGCCCGAGCCGTACTTCGCAAGCGCCCGCAGGCCACCGCAGCGCGTGATCTCGAAGCGGTGCCAGGCCGCGGGGTGCGCGGCTTCGTGGTCGAGGCAGAAAACTCCATCGAATGGCTGCTCGGCAGCCGGCGCTGGATGATCGAACTCGGGCTGGACCTCAGCGATGCCGCTCTGCCCGCCGAGGCGCTGGCGCTGCAGCAGCGCGGGCTGACGCTGTCCTGGCTGGCCTGCCGGTCGGGCGACAGCGCCTCGGGAACGCTGCGGCTGGTCGGGCTGATTGCCTTCGGCGACCGCGTCAAGGCCGATGCGGCCGAGGCGATTCGTCGGCTGCAGGCTCTTGGGGTGCCCAGCCGGCTGCTCAGCGGCGACCAACCCGCTGCGGTAGCGGGCGTGGCCAGCCAGCTCGGGCTGACGATGTGGCAAGCCGAGGTGCTGCCGCAGGACAAGGCGGCCGTGGTGAGCTCTCTGCGCGAAGGTGGGCGCCGGGTGGCGATGGTTGGCGACGGGCTGAACGATGCGCCGGCGCTGGCCGCCGCCGATGTCGGCATCGCCATGGCCAGCGGCACCGATGTGGCCCGCCACGCTGCGGCGATCACGCTAGTGCGCAGCTCGCCGGTCGGGGTGGCCGATGCGATCGACATCTCGCGCCGCACCACCGCCAAGATCCATCAGAACCTGTTCTGGGCCTTTATCTACAACGTGATCGGCATTCCGCTGGCGGCTTTCGGGCTGCTCAGCCCGGTGATCGCCGGGGCCGCGATGGCCGCCAGCAGCGTCAGCGTGATCAGCAACGCGCTGCTGCTGGCACGGTGGAAGCCGAAGCGCTCCACACGGACCTAACCGGAGCGAGTGTCACGGCTGTCCCCGCAGAACCAGCAGGGCCCCGATCGAAGCCATCTGGACGGTTTCGATCCAATCGAATCCACTCTGCCGGACCAGGGCCCGCCATTCGGCGGCGGTACGCTCCCGGCCACGTGTCCCCATCAGCATCTGCATGTCAAAGCCCGTCGTCGCCAGATCGGCCTCGTGATCGGGCATGACAACCTCCATCAACACAACGGTGGCGCCACTGCGCCCCACCGCTGCACGCACCCTGCCGAGCAGGGTTGCCGCTTCCGAGTCATCACAGCCGTGCAAGACGGCCGACAGCAGATAGACGTCCTGCGGGCTGCGAGCCTCGGGCAACGCATCACTGAGCAGATCCCCAGCCTCGAACTCGACTCTGGCGGCCAGCAGCTGACGTTCCGGCTCCTGCCACCAGCGGCGAGCCTGAGCGATCACGGGGGCTCGATCCATCACGATCGCCTTCAGCCCCGGGTGCCCCCGCAGAATCGCGGCTGACTTGGCCCCCTTGCCGCCGCCCAGATCGATCAGCCGATCGAACCGGCCCCAGTCCAGCGCGGTGACGAAGGCCTCACCGCTCAGCGCGCCCACTTCATCCATTGCCCGAGCGAACAAGGCATCGAATTCGGGATGCGAATCCATGTAGGCAAAAAGAGGTTCGGCATGCACCTGCTCAAACGGCACGACCCCGGTGTGCAAACTCTCTTCGAGGGCATCAAGCCAGGGCTGCGTCATCTCAGGCGAGTTGTGCATCAACACCACATGACGCACGCTGCCGGGGCGATCACTGCGTAGGGCCTGCGACACGGGGTTGTTGCTCACTCGTCCATCAGCCCCGAGGGAGAACACTCCCATCGCTGCCAGAAATCGCAGCAGCCTCAGGCACAGATCCGGCCGGATACCGGCCCGCTCTGCCAGCTCCGCATGGGTCAGTCTCTCCTCACCGAGATGGGTCGCCAGATCCAGTTGGGCCGCAACAGCCAAGGCGCGGGACTGCCAGAAGGCCGAACCGATTTGCAATAAACGCACAGCAGGCGGCAGAACCCCGGTGAGGACGCCTTGAAGGCGTCCCAGAAGTTTTGAAGCCCCACGGAATGCCCAGGCTTGCAGCCTTTGTCGCTGTAGAGACGGCATTGAAGAGGTCATACAACGCTCCCAGAATCGATCGCTGTCTGCACGCCGGACGGCTCCAGTGCCATGGCAATCAGGCGACCATTGAACACTGCCAGCCGGTCCAGAAAATCCTCATCCAGGGGGCGCTCGTTTTGCTCCTCGACGATGTCCTTGAGCAGCATCGGCGTCATCGCCAGGCTGACAAAGCTCAGGCGCACCACATCCGCATCCACCTCGGCGGCCGCTTGTCCGCTGGCCTTGAGGGCATCCATCCGACGAGTGCCCCGGGTGCGGCCCCGCTCCAGCAACTGCTGGATGAACCGGCGCCCCGGCCCACTGCGCAGGGCCAGCACCTTGAGAATCAGTTTCGGAAACTCCGGGGTCGCCAGCATGGTGCGGTAGTACAGCCGCAGGTAATCGGCAAAACCCGAGGGAGTCATCAGCAGATCGCTGTCGAGCACCTCCAGCAGCGGCTGCAAGGTGTCGCGGATCATTTCCTCGTACAGCCCCTCCTTCGATCCGAAGTAGTACCGGATCATCGACACATTGGCACCCGCGAGTTCGGCAATCCGGCGGGTACTGACGGCGTGGTACTCGTCGGTGAGGAAGCAGGCCCTGGCAGCGTCGATCAGACGCTGTCGAACCGGAGGGTGGGAATCATGTGCAGCGGTCATGCCGCCATGATCGAAGGCCTGCCCAGGGAGGTCCAGAAGAGTTGTCAATCAATCCTGGCCTCCCGATTGAAGAGCGAGTGCGCGTTATGCGCCGTGGCACTTCTTGTACTTCTTGCCGCTGCCGCAGGGGCAGGGATCGTTGCGGCCGACCTTGGGGGTTTCGCGGATGTAGGGCAGCTGCGGCGGCGCTTCCGCTTCCTCGTCCTCATCGACTTCGGGCTCGTACCACCAAGCCAGTTCGGCCTGAAGATCGGCCGGATAGCCGCGGCCGCTGTCGCGCATTTCGCGGATGTGCTCGAGCATCGACGTCTCCATCTGCTCCTGCATCCACTCCCAGTCGGCGAACTCGGGATTGAGCAGACCGGCATCAAACCAGCCGCGCAGCTGATCGTGCATCTCGCTGCCCGACAGGTCGGCGGCCAGCGTCGCCACAGCGTCGAGCATCGTCAGCTCGTCCGGGTCGACCTTGCGGTCGGGCTGCGCCTTCATGGCCGCAGCCTCGCGCTCGCCCAGATCGGCCAGATAGGCCATCAGCTCGGCCCGGTCGGCCTGCCCTTCAAGCACGCGTACCGCCCAGCCATCCAGTGCAGCCATGCGCACCCAGATCGACGCCCCCTGGTTTTCAACCAGCGCGCGCAGCGGCTGCAGGTCGCCGTCGCAGACTGCGGCCAGGCAGCGGCCGTAGCTCTGGTGCACCACGTCACCGAGCAGCTCGTCCATCACCAGATGGCCATCGAGCGCCCCGATCGCCAGCAGCGGCGCGTAGGCCCGGGCGTCGCGGCGCACTGCCAGCCAGTGCATGGCGATCAGGTGCAGCGCCCATTCGGGGTCAGCCGCCACCGGCTCCGGGTTGACGGCCAGTTCAGCCAGCTCCTGCACCAGCAGCGGTGCCAGCGCTTCGGCGTGGGCGTCGAGTTCAGCCACAGCCTCGGCCGGCCAGGCCTCGCCCAGATAGCTCAGCTTGGGGCGCAGCGCGGCCCAGCGGGCGGCGGTGTCCGCTGCAGTGCCCTCAGGCAGTGCGGGCATGGGAACGGGTTGAGGTTGAGTGGTCATGGGGAATGTTCTGAAATAAGTCGTAGATCGGGCCGGATGCTTCAGGCCGCAGCAGCCATGACGACGATGCCGTCGAGATCGGCGTAGAGCCAGTCGCCCGGGGCGATGCGCACGCCCTGGATCTGCACGGTCACGTCGACCAGACCGGGCTGACGGCGCTCGGTCGGCAGGGGCATCGGCGCCAGGGCGCGAATGCCGACCTCGGCCTCGGCCAGCTCAGCCAGATCGCGCACGCAGCCGTCGACCACCACACCCGCCCAGCCATTGCGGGCGGCGGCGGCGGCGATGTTGCCGCCGATCAGGGCACGGCGCAGCGAACCAGCGCCATCGACCACCAGCACTCGGCCCTCACCCGGGCCTTCGAGCAGCGCCTTGACCGAGGTGTTGTCCTCGAAGCACTTGACCGTGACCACCCGCCCGGCAAAGCGGTCGCGCCCGCCGTAGGAGCCAAACACCGGGGGCAGCACGCGGAATGCCCCGCTGGTGTCGCCCTTGTGAACGTCACAGAGGTCGCAGGTCGAGAACTCGGTCAGAGCGGCCGGAGCGGAGGTGGGGAAAGAGGCAGACGAGGTCATGGAAGGAATTGCTGAACGCAAAAAAAGAAGCCATGCATTGGAGCATGGCTTCTAGCATGGACCCGTCACAACAGGCTGACGTCGGTCAGCCCGGGGTCAGGTCAGATCCCGGCGGCGGCCAGGCTCTTGAGGAAGGTATCGGCCGGCTGATAGCCGATCACGCGGGCGCCGCTTTGTTCCTGGCCCTTGGCATCGAAGAAGATGATGCCCGGGGGGCCAAACAGGCTGAAACGCTTCATCAGGGCCTTGTCGTCAGCCGAGTTAGCGGTGACGTCAACCTGCAGCAGCAGCACATTGGCCAGCTTGGCCTGAACGCGCGGATCGTGGAAGGTGAACTTCTCGAACTCCTTGCAGGCCACGCACCAGTCGGCGAAGAAGTCCAGCATCACCGGCTTGCCGGCGCTGGCCACGGCGGCGTCCAGATCGGCCACCGTCTTGATGCGCTTGAAGGTCGGACCCTTGGCTTCCGGCGCGGCTGCGGCACCACTAGCGTTGGCGTGGCTGATCAGATGAGCCAACGGCTGCACCGGATCAGCACCACCGGACAGAGCACCGACCAGCTGTGCACCACCGGCGATGGCGACGATCACGCCGACACCCTTGATGAAACGTGCACCACCGCTGGCATGCACCGGCAGGCTGTCAAACACATGCATGAAAGCGGCACTGACCAGCAGCAGCGCGGCCCAGGCCAGCATCACCAGCCAGGCTGGCAGCACCGGGGTAATCATCCAGATCGCCACGGCGATCAGCATCACGCCGAAGAAGTGCTTGACGCCTT
>DALYHR010000168.1:0-5321 GCA_031970775.1 Burkholderiaceae bacterium
CAGGTCTTTCTGGCCACCGGACTGCTCAACGCGCTGTGCCTGGTTGTGCTGATCCTGATCGTGCCCGAGTATGGACAGCGCTTTATCGCCTTTGTCAGCCGCCGCGGATCAGCCTCCGTATGATCCAGTCCCCGGACTCCCTCCAGCTTGCCTCCGCCATGCCTACGATCCTCGTTCTCAACGGCCCCAACCTCAATTTGCTCGGCACCCGTGAGCCGGCCATCTACGGCGCAACGACGCTGGCGGATGTGGAACAGCTGTGTCGCTCGGCGGCGACGGCGCACGGCCTGACCCTGGACTTTCGCCAGTCCAATCACGAAGGCGTGCTGATCGACGCCATCCACGAGGCAGGTCGTGCTTATCAGGCTGGGGAATTGATCGGAGTGGTTTTCAATGCTGGGGCCTACACCCACACCTCCCTGGCACTGCACGATGCGATCAAGGGCACCGGTGTGCCTCTGATCGAGGTGCATATCTCGAACGTTCACGCCCGTGAGCCCTTCCGCCATCACTCCTGGCTGTCGCCGGTGGCCACCGGCATCATCGTCGGCCTCGGCGTTCAAGGTTACGGGCTGGGCATCGATGCCCTGATGCGACGCCGTCAGGCCGCCCAGGTCTGATGGCCTGCTCGAGGCCGATTCAGGCCCTGAACCAGTCCCTGAATCGGGTGCGCAACGCCGCCAGCTTCGGGGCCAGCTGACGCTGATAGACCGCCTTGGCAGCCAGCCTGAGTCTGCGGGCCTGCTGCCAGGCGGCCGAGCTTCTCACGCGTTCCAGCCAAAGCGTCTTCCAGGTGTGCCAGCGCTCGTAGAGCCGGGCAAACCAGCCCATGCGCATCAGCGTCGGCCGGGTCAAGGTGAAGATCCGGGCCACCAGAGCCGTGCCGACCAGCTTGGCTGCGACGATGACCCCGAGACCCAGCAGCGGATGCCCCGACCCGATCAGCCACAAGGCTGTGAGCTTGACCGGCAGCAGCAGCAGCCCGGGGAGCAGCAGCGTGAACAGTGCGGCTGCAGGGGGCAGTCGGGTCAGACCTTGTTCAAGGTGCTGAATCAGGCGCCAGCGCGAAAGCCGTTGCAATGCGCGCTGCAGCGGATCCCAACCCCATTCCTCGAACAGGATCAGCAGGGTCACGAGCCAGCCCAGCACGAAGCCCGCCGCCCTTCGCAGGGCTTGGGTGAGCAGGGCAGGACGCAAAGCGCGGCGGCTCATGCAGACTCGGAATTGCCGACCCTGTTGCGGCCCGAGCTCTTGGCGTTGTAGAGCGCCAGATCCATCTGGCGAAGCAGCTCTTCCGAGGACTGCGCCGTGGCGGGATAGGCCGCCAGCCCGGTTGACACCGTGAAGTGCCAGGGCGCGGCGCCGGTGTGCATTTCAGTTTGCGCCAGGGCCTGGCGCCAGCGCTCGGCACAGCCGTTGGCCGCTTCCAGCGAGGTATCCGGCATCAGCACCGCAAACTCGTCACCGCCCCAGCGACAGACCGAGTCCGAGCTGCGCACCATCACCCTCAACATGTCGGCCAGGCGACGCAGCGCGGCATCGCCAGCTTGGTGGCCGTGGGTGTCGTTGATGTCCTTGAAGTGATCGAAGTCGATCAAGGCCACCGAGAAGGGTCGCCCGCTGCGTTCTGAGGCGGCAACCTCGCGGCGGATCGCCAGGTCGAAATATCGGCGATTGAGCAAACCGGTCAGACTGTCACGCAGCGCCTGATCGCGCAGGGCCTGATCAAGCTTACGGGTGGTCAGGGCCAGCTCGGCCAGCCGGCGCACCACCAGTCGCCCGATCGTCCAGTAGATCGCTATGCCGATCAGCATCAGCGCCGAAACCGAAAGAATCAGGAAGGGTTCGAATAACTGCCACGAGATGACGGGCGCCAGATTGAGGGCCGAGATGGCAAAGAGGCCAATCTCGGGCATCGGCGCGATGCCCAGAATGCGGGGCTGCCCCGCCAGATGAACCTTCAGGGTCAGGGGTTCGGCATCGCGATCGCTTTGGTCCATCTGGGCCAGCAGACCCTGCAGCGTTTCGGCTTCGCGATCCGTCAACAGTCGGGCCAGGGTGCCGGGCTGAGGCTGCGATGCAGCGATCGGATGCTGATCGATCAGGGCCCGATTGGGGTGGGCCTGAATGGACAGGAGTCGATCCACCAGCAGCGTCTGGGTTGATTCGTCGGGCGTGTCGATGAACAGGCGCAGGAATCGACTCATGTCCAGCCCGGTTCCTGCCAGCCCGATCGGCCGGCCGGCGTCATCGCGCACCTGCACGTTGATCCAGAGCTTGAAGACATCAAGCTGCGGGTTGTAGTCCGCGTTGAGCGCGTAGTCCTGCACCTTCTGGTGGGTGCTGAAGTACCAGCCATCCTTGGACTGAGCCGGATCGAGGGTGTCGACCAGCTCGCGACCGGCGTAGCGGTTGTCGTGGTCGTTGTAGTAGTAGTGCAGGCTGTCGTGGATCACGTAGAACCAGCTGTGATCGGTGAAGCGCTGCCGGTAGCTTTCCAGCTCCTGCATCGCATCCCGTCGGCTGTTCGGATCGTTCTCGCGCAGGGCCCAGCGTCGGATCACCGGTGAGCCCGCCAGCTGGCGGGCCAATGCCAACTCCGGCGCCAGGGCCTCGCGCAGCCGGGCGCGGACCGTGGCCGCCTGCTTACGGGCCAGGACCTGCCCCATGTCATCGCGGACCAGATCGATCGAGGCCATGAAGGTCAGGCCGACGATGGTGCACACGCCCAGGAAGATGAGCAGAACGGCCAGCACGATGCGGCTGCGCAACTCGTCCCAGGCGCTCATGACCAGATGAGAGCGATCTTCCGGTGGGTCGGAATAGTCAATTCCAGGGCCACCGCGCGAGGCGGAAGAGGAGTTTTCTTCCTCCGCCACCACGAACAGTTCAGGCGGCCAGCGACGCATCGGCCTCTCCACCCAGGGCCTCGATCAGGACAGGAATCAGGCGGCCGAGTTCACCGGTGCGGATGGCAACTTCGCTGTGAAAGCTGGCCAGGGCGTCCTTGGAGCCCAGCGCTTCCTGATCCTCAAACACCGTGTCGAGAAAGTCGAGCTTGCGCAATTGCATCGTATCCGTCAGGGTGAACGACACCCGGGCCGACCAGGTCAGCGCCAGCCGGATTGGCCGTTTGCCCTGCTGCAGGTGCTGAACGATCTGGCCCCGCACCTCCTCGGTATCCAGCGCGTGGCGGGCGTATCGCACCGAGGAGCGCATGTCGTCATCGGCCTTGAGTTCGCATTCGCGCTCCAGGAAGAAGCCGGAGCCGGGCTCCCCATCAGTCAACCAAGCGGCCATCACGGTCGACGGTGACTCCTGGGTCTGAATCGGCTCGATCACCAGCCCGTCCAGGCTGCGCACCAGTTCGGTGACCACGGCTTCGGCGCGCGACAGGCTGGTGGTGTCGATCGCCAGCAGGCCACGGCCCGGATCGATCCAGAGATCGATCGGAATCTGGCGGGTAAAGGCGCGCGGCAGCAGCTCCATCTGAGCCTGCTCCTTGATCTGCTGACGCTGGCGTTTACCTGGCTTGCGACCTGTGGCCTGTTCGGCCTCGCGCATCAATTCTTCGGTACGACGCCGCACCACGGAGGCCGGCAGCAGCCGCTGCTCTGTCATCAGGCAGAGCAACCACTGCCCGGCGACGGTTTCGATCAGCCCCAGCGATGGATCGTTCAATCCGCGAGGCAGCAGGGGCGATACCCAGCCGAC
Organism: Burkholderiaceae bacterium; assembly: GCA_031970775.1. GTDB lineage: Bacteria > Pseudomonadota > Gammaproteobacteria > Burkholderiales > Burkholderiaceae_C > Sphaerotilus. The sequence goes on from DALYHR010000168.1 coordinate 3,715, forward strand.
CGATTGGGGCTGACCGGCACTGCAGGCGACAAAGCGCCGGGCGTCCAGAGCCTCGGCGATGCGCTGGGCATCCTCGGTCAGGTCAGAGGGCGAAAGCCAGCCTGCGCGGATTCGGTACAGGGTCAGATTCTTGAACGGAGGGGGCACGATCGGGGGTTTGTTTGAGCGAATCGGGGGGATTGTCCGATGTTCCAAGCCTATGATGGCTCTGAAACCTAGTTTCTTTGAGGAGGTCAGATCCATGTCAATCCGCTCATTTCCACTCAAGCGCCGTTGGATAGGTGCCTTGGCTCTGGCTTGCGCCTGCCTCGCAGGCGGTGCACCGGCGCAGGCGGGCGTCAACTGCGAGCCCTTTCATCTGACCGCTCGTCAGATGGGCGATGCGCTGGAACTGGCGGCTCGCACGGCGAGTTGGCTGGATGCCAGTGGCGCCAAGGTGGCGGTCATCACCCGTGCCGGGCAAAACCTTGATCAGTACGGCCTGAGGTACTCGCATCTGGGCTTTGTCTATCGAGACGATGACGCCAATGCCTGGCGAGTGGTGCACAAGCTCAATCAATGTGGGTCGGATCGAGCCGATCTTTATCGGCAAGGTTTGGCCGAGTTCTATCTGGACGACCTGTACCGCTACGAGGGTGCAGTGATGGTGCTCAAGCCGGAAGTTCAAAAGAGCCTGTTGCCCATCCTGAAGGAAAGCACGATGGCGGCGGCTCTGCACGAGCCCCGTTACAACATGGTGGCTTACCCGTGGTCCGTGAAGTTTCAGCAGAGCAATCAGTGGGCCCTGGAAACCCTGGCGCTGGCGGTGGAGCCATCGGTCAGCAGCCGAGCCCGGGCTCAGGCCTGGCTGCAGTTCAAGGGCTATCAACCTTCGGTACTGAAGATCAGCCCGGTGACCCGGATGGGGGCGCGCGTGGCGCGAAATAACGTCTCGTTCAGCGATCACCCGGACGAAAACCTGTACGCCAACCGCGTCGAGACGGTCACTGTCGATTCGGTGTTCAGGTTCCTAAGGACCTCCAGACTGTCCGAAGGGGATGAAGTGGTGATGCGCTAAGAGCCATCGATCACTCGACTGACATCATCAGGAGTCTGAAATGAACATGAAATTTGTGTGCTGCCAGGTTGCCCTGGCCGTTGCCGCCGTGTCGATGCCCGGACTCGGTCATGCCGCAGAGCCCAATCCCTCCACCGCCAGCGCCGGGGTGTCCGGCCTGTCGATGGCCCTGCCGGTGGCCGCTTCCATGGTGGGGACGGCGTCGATCTTTGCGGCGGGAGCGACCCTGGTGGTCGTGTCGGTCCAGATCACGGCGTCAGGCACGGTCTGGATCCTGCAGCGGCTCTCGGATGGCGTGCGCCTGTCGGTGCGCTGGACGGCCGAAGGGGCCAAAGCTGCCTCGATGGCGGCCGGCACGACGCTGACGGTCGCGGCCATCAGCGCCGGCTGGCTGCTGGTGCAGGGCAGCGAGGCGATGGCCTTCGTGCCCAACGAGGTGGGCCAATCGCTGATCTACAGCGAAAAGCTCACCTACTGAGCGTCACTCTCACTCTGACAGGGAGTCAGTACGCGGCCAGAAAATCGAGGATCAGATTGAGGGCCGGGATCC
>DALYHR010000169.1:0-5302 GCA_031970775.1 Burkholderiaceae bacterium
AGGACGTCACCATCAAGAAGCTGACCAAAGGCAACCCGACCATGGCTGCCAAGTTCGCAGAGCTCAAGAATGCCGGCCCGACGGCTGCGGATTGATCATCCCGCCAGCCTTTGTTTTGGTTGTCCTTTCGCTACCCGCTGGAGCTGTTCCAACGGGTGATCACTGTCAGCCTGGAAACCCAGAGGGTGGTGAAGGGGCTGCTTCAGCTAGCGCTGTAACGGTTTGCGGAAAAGCTACTTCTTACCCTCACGCCGAGCTACGACGGTTTTCCGCCAAGCTTCGAGAGCGTTGATGTCCTTCTCCATCTCATCTGGGGAAGGAGGAGCAACGTTTGCTACCTGTGCGCCGTCGTGGCCGGTGTAGTTTGAGCACCGGGACATCCCGGCCGTAATGGCAGTTACGTCATCGGGTTCAACGGTTACCTTCTTCAATCGGTTCGTCTCCACCCCCTTTCGGAAGCGAAGGACGACCTCGTGAAACAGGACCTCTTCCACTCCGCGCTCCCAGGCCATCCGGAGGTCGTTGTAAAGGTCGCGGGCGAGAAGCCGGTAACCCGCCTGATCCCCAGCTCTGAATTTTCGCGCGCACTCCACCTGTTTGTTGCGCAGCATGCCAACACGCTGGGATACGTTCGCTCCCGCAAAGGGCAATGTTTCCTCGGCCACACCAAAGCCCTCGGGGGTCTGATTCAGCGTCAGCGCTTTCGAGGTTAGCCCAAGGGCGCTCGCCTCGAACATGAGGACGTTGAGGAAGAAGATGTCATGAGTGAAGACTATGACTTGCCGCTCCTGTGCCTCAGCCGCGATGCGGCGCGCAACGCGTTCTCGGCGGGCGTGATCGAGCGAAGAGACCGGATCGTCGAAAACGATGCCTCCGTTTCCCTTGCTAAGCTTGAGCTCAGCAAGGAACGCAGCAATGGCAATAGCGCGTTGCTCGCCTTCGCTCAGGATGTCTTGGGGAACAGCCCCACTCTCAGACTTCAGGACGAGCTTGAACGTGGTCTTGGCCTTGGGGGAGGACGGCTGCATGGCAACGCTGATGCCGCTCACACCCAGGGCCACCAACTCCTCCCTCAAGGCTGTTGCGACCTCTTCGGTCGCCATGGTGTTGGCCAGCTCGGTTGACTTTTGAGACATAGCCGTCGTTCTGGTTGCGGCAAGGCACTCGGCGAGCTTCGCACTTATGAGAAAGCGATCGACAGTTTCAAGCGCTACCGTCTTGAGGTCTGCGAGCTGTCGACGTGCCTGGAGTTCCGCCAAGTCCCTTTCCATCTTGGCCCGGGCAGCTGCATCTTGGGACTGGTCGAGTTTCACGGCAGCATCGCGCCAACCAGCAGCAATCTTTGCAAGCGCGTCTTGCGGGCTGATCGGAAGCGTAGGAATCTGTTCCCAAGAGGTGCCGGAATCCGGCTTCACGGCTTCAAGTACGGCATCACGACGCACTCTCAGCACCTTCTGGAACTCGGTGCATGCTGACACCAGGTCCGGATTAGCCTCAAGGTCGTGGGTCAAGGTGTCATCGAAGCTGAGGTCAAGCCGAGCATCCACAACGGTCTTGAAGGCCGTGAAGGCCTCCTTCCGGGCCTTGTCAGCAGCCTTTGTAGCTTCGCCCTCGATGAACTCGTCGAAGGCAATCAAGCGAGCAGAACCAGCCTCACCGACTTGGTTCTGGCAGAGCGGGCACCGTGCCTCACTGGCGAGGCGAGGAAAGGCCTGGACGGTGTGCGAGGTCGCGCAGAACTGCCGCGCAGCCCTGAACATCCCGAGCCAAGGATCGTCACTAGTACCTTCGAGGGTGTCCATCTCCTTGAAGCGCTGCGCCACTGCCTGAGCAACGCCTTTGGCATGGTTCGATTTGTCGACAAGGGCGTGAAGACTGTCGATCCTTGGCTGTGCAACGACGGTCACCGAGGCCTCGAGTCGTTGAATCAACGCGTCAACACGACCAGCCTTTAGGCGCAGATCGGCGGCGCGTCGTTTAGGGTCAGCTTCGCCTAAGGTCTTGGCGAGACTGTCGAGCTGAACCAGCTCTTCACCTGACAAGGTTGTCAGGCGTTCAATGTCTTCTTTGTGTGTCTTGGCAGACAGTCTCTTTGCAAGAAGCCCTGCCTGTGTAGGGCTCAGAGCAAGCTTGGCAAATGGTTCGATGTTGGGCTTGGCGGCACGCTGCTCCTGCTGAACACGCTCTTTCAGCCAGGCGCATACCTTGGCAAGGCCTTCCAAGATGTCGAGACCGTAGGGGACATAGGAAAAGTCACCTTGGTTGTCGACGTATGCGCGAGCGCAGCGCGAGTCAAAGATCGCAATGCTAGATAGCTCTACCGGCGATGCTTTTCCATCAGTCCATTGGTATTCAGCTGGTTCGCCATTGACGAGAGCATCGAAGCTAGCAGTTGCCGCTTCGGCCAGGAGTGGGTGCTTGTAGGCGTTCGGGCGAATTGGCTCAGACTGATCTCGTGCGCGGCAAGCCTTCTTGAATACTCGGGTGTACCCAGATTTGCCGACACCGTTGTCGCCGTAAATGCTTGTTAACCCGGTCGGGGCCAAGGGGAGTACCTTCCCCGGGGCCAACGCATTGACGTACTGGAGGTTCTTGATCGAAGTGAGTTGGACGATGGGCTGACCAGCCTGAGGCGCTGCAACTTGCTCTGTGGTCAGCTTTCGTGCGTCACGCCCCAGAAGATCTGGGATTCCGTGGGCGTCCAGAAGCAACGCGAGGATGTCCTCGAGGTCGTCGGCCGTTGGAACCGGTCGCTCGTAGAGAACGGCGACCGCGTGTTGCTGCCAAGTTGGCAGCTTCTCAGACCATTTTTGAATCTCACTGAGGATCGTCATCAGCAGCCCTCCCAGGCCTGCGCGTTGGTCTTTGACCTAACGCGGCATCTCGCACGCAGCTCACACGTCGATATTCCCCGCCCTGAGCGCGTTGGTCTCGATGAAATCGCGGCGCGGTTCGACTTCGTCGCCCATCAGCATGGTGAAGACGCGGTCGGCTTCGATGGCGTCTTCGATCTGCACCTTGAGCAGGCGGCGCACGTTGGGGTCCATGGTGGTTTCCCAGAGCTGCTCGGGGTTCATTTCACCCAGACCCTTGTAGCGCTGGCGGCTGACCGCGCCTTCGGCCTGCGTCAGCAGCCAGGTCATGGCGCTGCGGAAGTCGGCGACCTTCATTTCCTTCTGACGCTCGCCCTCGCCACGGCGCACCACGGCGTCGGCGTCGAGCAGACCCTTGAAGGTCAGGCCGGCACGGCTGAGCACTTCGTAGTCGGCACCGTGGATGAAGTCGGCCGTCAGCACGCTGCTGCGCACGTTGCCGTGATGGCGGCGGCTGATGCGCAGGTGGTGCTTGTCGGTGCGCGGGTCGACTTCGGCGCTGACTTCGGCCTCGTGCAGCGCTGCCTGTAGCGCGGCGGCGCTGGCTTCAGCGGCCGGCGCATCGTCGAGGTTGAGCACCAGACCGTCCCCGATGGCGCGCAGTGCCTCGACGTCCATCCAGTTGGAGAGACGGTCGATCACATGCGTAGCCAGCACATGCTGGCGGGCCAGCTCTTCGAGCGCAGCGCCCGAGATCGCGGGGCGGCCGCTGCCCGGCTCGATGCGGGCGCCGTCCAGCGCCACCTTGAGCAGGTAGGCGTCGAGTTCGGTGGCGTCCTTGAGGTACTGCTCCGACTTGCCGTGCTTGACCTTGTAGAGCGGCGGCTGCGCGATGTAGATGTGGCCGCGCTCGACCAGTTCGAGCATCTGGCGATAGAAGAAGGTCAGCAGCAGGGTGCGGATGTGGGCGCCGTCGACGTCCGCATCGGTCATGATGATGATGCGGTGGTAGCGCAGCTTGTCGGGGTTGAAGTCGTCCCCGCCCATGCCCTTGCCGATGCCGGTGCCCAGAGCGGTGATCAGCGTCAGGATTTCGTTGGAGGACAGCAGCTTCTCGTAGCGCGCCTTCTCGACGTTCAAGATCTTGCCGCGCAGCGGCAGGATCGCCTGGAACTTGCGGTCACGGCCCTGCTTGGCCGAGCCACCGGCCGAGTCACCCTCCACCAGGTACAGCTCGCACAGCGACGGGTCCTTTTCCTGGCAGTCAGCCAGCTTGCCGGGCAGGCCCATGCCGTCGAGCACGCCCTTGCGGCGGGTCATCTCGCGGGCCTTGCGCGCGGCGTCGCGGGCGCGGGCGGCGTCGACGATCTTTGAGCAGACGATCTTGGCGTCGGCCGGGTTTTCCAGCAGCCAGTCGGCCAGCAGGCGGCCGACGATGTCTTCCACCGGGGCGCGCACTTCCGAGCTCACCAGCTTGTCCTTGGTCTGGCTGCTGAACTTGGGCTCAGGCACCTTGACGCTGACCACGCAGGCCAGGCCTTCGCGCATGTCATCGCCGGTGATCTCGACCTTGGCCTTCTTGGCGATCTCGTTGTCGTCGATGTACTTGTTGATGATGCGGGTCATCGCCGCACGCAGACCGGTCAGGTGGGTGCCGCCATCGCGCTGCGGGATGTTGTTGGTGAAGCAGAGCACGTTCTCGCTGAACGCGTCGTTCCACTGCATCGCCACTTCGACGCCGACCTCGGTGCCTTGATCGCTCATCTTGCTGCCGATGGCATGGAAGATGTTCGGGTGCAGGACCTTCTTGCCCTTGTTGACGAACTCGACAAAGCCCTTCACGCCGCCGGCGTAGGCGAAGTTGTCTTCCTTGTTGTTGCGCTCATCGACCAGACGGATCTTGACGCCGTTGTTCAGGAACGAAAGCTCGCGCAGGCGCTTGGCCAGGATGTCGTAGTGGAACTCGTTGTTCTGCTGAAAGATCTCGGTGTCGGGCAGGAAGTGAACTTCGGTGCCGCGCTTGTCGGTCTCGCCGATGACCTTCATCGGGCGGGTCTCGAAGCCGTCGATCAGGACGCTTTCACCGTTTTGCGGCACGCCCTTGGCGAACTCGACGAAGTGGACCTTGCCGCCCTGGCGCACCGTCAGGCGCAGCCACTTTGAGAGGCCGTTGACGCAGCTCACGCCCACGCCGTGCAGGCCGCCCGAGACCTTGTAGCTGTTCTGGTTGAACTTGCCGCCGGCGTGCAGCTCGGTCAGCGCGATCTCGGCCGCGCTGCGCTTGGGCTCGTGCTTGTCGTCCATCTTCACGCCGGTGGGGATGCCGCGGCCGTTGTCGATGACGGAGATCGAGTTGTCGGTGTGGATGGTGACGACGATGTCGTCGCAATGCCCGGCCAGCGCCTCGTCGATCGAGTTGTCGACCACCTCGAACACCAGGTGGTGCAGGCCGGTGCCGTCGGACGTGTCGCCGATGTACATGCCCGGGC